>MNZA01000037.1:0-16569 GCA_001873375.1 Oscillatoriales cyanobacterium CG2_30_44_21 | reverse complement strand
TCTACCTTTTTAATGGCGCAGCAAAGACACGCTATTGAAAATCTGGCGCTTAAATAATGATTTTTATATTAAGAAACATCTAAATTGTTTTTTAATGTGTTACTACTGCATAGACTTTCGGGCGAGGCTAACAGCTTTTATAAAGCTATAAACTCCTGTAGGAATGCTAGCAATCAGAATTGCCCAAGTGACCGCAAAGCCAAAGTCTGGTGCGCCATAGGATAGTTCGTAAATGCAGCCCACAAAGGCGATGCCAGCCACGATCGAGATAAGTAATATTAATTGAGCTTTTATATAATCAGGAGACATAAATTAATTTGGGTTTAATGGGATTTAGGACGCTAGGCAAGCAATATTTAGTTTTGCCGATCTACTTGTGATTTCGTCTGTGCTTCTTATTATGGAACTAGTGTTGATGTTTTGCGGCGCTTTCATGGTGACAAGGAGCAAATAGTGACATTCAGACAGCAATTGGATTCAACGCAGGCGAAAATCTTCAATTGGCGATCGCAACTCTAATCAAGCTTTTGTTGGACTCTTTACCTAATATTTAATCGTCAGTTGCCATATTGAATCACAGAAGTCATGGCAAAACTTTTATCACTGATGAAAAACTATCAAGAAATCCCCCTAAAAATTGACGCGCATCTATACAAGCAATGAGTATAAATACTTACTTAAAGTTTCCCAATCCTTTAGATAGATAGTGATAGCAGCCCTTTGACTTTTTTGGTTAGCACATCATAATATGTAACCTTAGACGCAAGAGGTAAAAAAGCTAATCCTGTATTATACAAATTCACATTGAAATAAACCTTGTATAACCCAATCAGTTTTATAAAACTTAAAGATTGTGATTTAAAGCTTGCTTTTTTATCAAATGTAGCTTTTATAGATTAATCAGCTTTCAAATTTTTTACTTCATTTTCTAAGAACTAAGAGCTATTTACTTAAAATCCTTGGTTTAATATTTAGGAGCAATATGTCTGAAGAACCATTGACCCAAACCACACCAAAAACAGTGGATAGGCAAGCTAACAAGCAGGTCGGTCTGTCCGCTGACATGGTTCGTACTTATTTGCATGAGATCGGAAAGATCCCTTTACTCAGCAATGAGGAGGAAATCATCTACGGTAAGCAAGTGCAGCAGATGATGCTACTGTTTGAAACCCAAGAAAAAATAGTTCAGCTCAGTGATCGCCTACCCACTGACCAAGAATGGGCTGACGCTATGGGTATAGACCTTGAGGTATTGCATAGAAATATCAGGGTCGGCAATAGAGCTAAGCGCAAAATGATCGAGGCAAACCTCCGTCTAGTTGTTTCTGTAGCCAAGAAATATCAAAAGCGAAATCTCGAACTTTTAGATCTGGTTCAAGAAGGAACGCTCGGCTTGGAACGTGCGGTGGATAAATTTGATCCCACTAAAGGATTCAAATTTTCTACCTATGCGTACTGGTGGATTCGTCAAGCGATTACCCGTGCGATCGCCCAACAAGCAAGAACAATCCGCTTACCAGTTCACATCACCGAAAAGCTAAACAAGATCAAGAAAGCTCAGCGTCAACTATCTCAAGAGCTAGGTCGAGTTGCCACTGTTGCTGAAATAGCTTACGAATTAAAGATCAAAACCGATCAAGTTCGTGAATGTCTATCTCTATCGCGCCAGCCAATTTCTCTTGATCTTCGCATTGGCGACAATCAAGATACCGAGCTTGCGGAACTGCTTGAGGATACCGGGCGCTCTCCTGATATCTATGTGGAACGCGAGTCTCTGCGTACTGATATTCAGAGCTTGTTGAAAGAATTGCCTGAAAAGCAGCGCCAAGTGATGATCTTGCGATATGGGCTAGATGATGGACAGGAAATGTCTTTGGCTAGCATTAGTAAGCGCATGGACTTGAGTCGTGAGCAGGTAAGGCAGTTAGAGCGTCAAGCGATGGACTATCTGCGTAAGCGCAAAGCCAGAATGCAAGAGTATCTTGCCAGTTAATAAAAGAGGTGCGACACAATTGTGTCGCACCTCTTTTATTAACTTAGAGCGCTCTAAGTTAGCTGTTGAGCCAAAGCTTTGGTATTAAACTCAATCTTCCGCTAAAGACTGCTTTAAACGTATGGGATCGCCTTGATCAACTACTCGCCCCCGCTCAAGGAGAAATGCACCGTCCGCATAGTCCAGCTCTTTAAGACGATGAGTTACCCAGAGAGCGGTCAAATTTTTCTGCTTAACGAGGTCACGCACCGAAGCAACTAAATCAATTTGGTTTTCACCATCAAGTAATGCAGTTGGTTCGTCTAGCAGTAAAACCTCAGCATTGCGCGCGATCGCCCCCGCGATCGCCACTCTTTGCTTCTGCCCACCACTGAGCGCATAAATTGGGCGGCGGATCATTTGCTCAAGATTTACGGCTCTCAGAGATTCTTTAACTCGCAGTAGAGTTTCAGAATAGGAAAGATTTTCAGACACTAGACCAAAGGCAATATCGGCACCGACTGTAGGCATTACTAATTGATGATCAGGATTTTGAAAGACAAAACCAACGCGATCAGCGATCGTGATCGCCCCTGATTTGGGTTGCAGTAGTCCCGCTAATAGCCTTAACAAAGTTGACTTACCGCTACCATTTGTCCCCAGTAGCATCCAGAACTCGCCTCTAGGCACTGATAGAGTGCAATGGTCAAGGACGGTTTCGCCAGAAGCCCATGCAAAGTTAAGGGCTTGAACACTTATAGCGGCGGCAGTGAGAGGCGGTTGAATCGGCATTGTCAATCGTGTAATTTATTACTAAATAATCATAATCAATACAGAAGTGGCGGTGATAACGCACCGCCACTTCTGTGATTAAGCCCTAGGCTCGAATGAAGCCTGCGCCCATATTTGCGGAAGATCCTGATTTTTCGGAAACCTGTACGGCGGAAATCTCGCCAGTAAGTACAGTGACTCTTTTACCTTCTTGTTTTTCACAAGTTAACTCTAAGACTTTCGTTTTTCCCGAGGGTACATCTAGAAGAATAGTTGCTATCTCACGATAAAGCTCTAGGGCATTTTCTTGCTCCTTGCGCTGCACAGATAAGGCGATCGGATTGTTTTTGAGAGTGATTTCAACTGTATACATCAGCATTAATTAGGTTGTTCTGTTAGGAGATCGCAAGTAGTTTGTTACTTGCAGACATACTTGCTACCTTTTAGTATGCCATTGCCAAGGCAATCAGGTAGACAAAAAACTGAAAATAAGGATGAAACTTGTTGTCTTTCACTTTGCGATGCGGGCTATTTAGATTCAAGACAATCTACCGAGGTATTTGGGGATCATTACTCCGCAATGATCCCCAAATACCTCGGTAGATTTTGATCAAGAGCAAAGCGTTAAATCTCTTAAAAATGAACTGTTAAGACAGGTTCTAAAATTCATATCTTAAAGTCGAAAAATCTATATTTAATTAATAATTGCTAATTCCTGTCTCTATAATCTCAGTATTTTATCTGTTGAAAACTGGAAAATTTATATTTACTTAACTACTTTTGATCGCTGCGATACCAAATCTATCTGGTAGTAGCTTGTAAATTTAATGTATTGAGTAATTTTAAGTTTGCAATGGCACACACAAGTCTACAAAAAATTAGGGTGATTCGTCAGCAGCTTGTTGCTGAGACTGGCAGTTTTACCACAGATTGGAATCTTGTTCAAAACCTACTGGATGAGCTGATGGTTAACCACCAACAGTACAAGCAATTTGCGATTACAAAGAACATTCACTTATATAGCTAAGAAGATAGGCGGCGCGTTGCGCCGCCTATCTGTTGGATTAGTTAGTTTTTCTAAGACATTGCCAGCATCCTCTGCATAGGCTTGAGGGCAGCTTGGCGAATGGTTTCATCTAGGATGATTTCGGGAGTGCGATTTTTCATCGCTAGGTAGACTTTTTCTAGGGTGTTTAGGCGCATATAGGGACATTCATTGCAAGCGCAGTTGCTGGTGGGCGGCGCAGGAATAAATTTTTTGAGTGGTTCCATCTTTTGCATTTGATGAATTACGCCCGACTCGGTGACTACGATAAATTCTTGGCGATCGCTTTTCTGGATATATTTCAACAAACCAGTCGTTGAGCCAATAAAATCGGCATGGTGCAATACATTAGCTTCGCATTCTGGGTGAGCGATTACTTCTGCTTGTGAGTGAATCAGTTTGAGGTCGATTAGCTTACGCTCTGAAAAGATTTCATGCACCATGCAAACGCCGTCCCACAGCAATAAATCTCGCCCCGTTTGCTGCATCACATAGCGCCCAAGGTTGCGATCAGGAGCAAAGATAATTGGCTGATCGGCGGGAATTTGATTAACGATTGATACGGCATTGGCACTGGTACAGATGATGTCGCTGAGGGCTTTGATTTCCGCAGTGCAGTTGATGTATGAAATGACTAAATGATCAGGGTGAGCCGCTTTGAACTCGGCAAAGCGATCAGGTGGGCAACTATCAGCGAGGGAGCAACCTGCATCAAGATCAGGCAGCAATACCAGCTTGTCAGGGTTTAAAATTTTGGCTGTCTCTGCCATGAAATGCACGCCCAAAAACACAATTACATCGGCTTGACAATTGGCAGCAGCTTGGGACAAGCCCAGTGAATCTCCAATATAATCAGCAATGTCCTGCAAGTCTGGGTCTTGATAATAATGCGCCAAGATGACAGCATTCATTTCCTTTTTTAGATCGGCGATCGCTTGAAACAGATCTAAAGGCAAATCCAATGAAGTTTGCAGATTGCTAGCTTGACTAGGTTTGGGAGGGGCGAGAAACATGGGTTGCCTCACGAAAGTGATCAAAGAAAACAGTAGTGTCTTGCGATTCTTTACATTTCATTATAGTAGAAACTACCAAAAATGTGTCAAAGAAATTATAGGAGAGATTAGCAATGCTTATAGTCTATTTTCTGATCGGCTTGCCAGCTTCAGGAAAAACCACATGGGCAAAGACCAAAATCGATAAATCGCCACATCATATTAAGCGAGTTAGTCAAGATGATCTTGGGGCGATGTTAAGTAATTGCCATTCCTCCGAAGACAATGAAAATTTTGTATTAAATATCCAAGATGAAATTATTGAGTCGGCTTTAAAAAATGGCAGTCACGTTATTGTTGACCATACTAATTTGTCGCCCCAAGAAGAATCGCGAATTAGGCAATTAATAGATGGTTTAGCGGTTTTAGAAATTGTCGATCTTCGTCATATATCGCTAGAAACCTGCATTAAGAGAGACTTGCAGCGCTGTAACTCAGTTGGCGAAAAGGTGATTCGTGATCTGTATGACCAGTTTATTGCCCCGCCGCGATCGCCTAAACCTGATTACAATCCTGACTTACCTGAGGCAATTATTTGTGATCTAGATGGCACGATCGCTTTGATCGGCGATCGCAATCCTTACGATGCAGCTAAGTGTGAACTAGATCGAGTAAATGAGCCAGTGCGATCAATTCTTGATAGGTCAGGCAAAAAAATTATATTTTTATCAGGAAGAAATGATCAATTTAAACCGCAAACTTTAGATTGGCTGGCAAAGCATCATATTCGCTTCGATGAGCTACATATGCGACATTCTGGCGACACGAGAAAAGACAGCATCGTTAAGCAGGAAATGTATGAGCAGTTTATTTTGCATAAATATAATATTTCCTTTGTGCTAGACGATCGCGATCAGGTGGTGCGGGTTTGGCGCGACTTGGGATTGACCTGTTTGCAAGTCGATTACGGTGATTTTTAAATAAATACAGCGCTTTGTGTTTATTTAAACCAAAAAAACTTTGAAAGCGCGGCGGAGCCACGCTTTCAAAGTTTTCTATACAGGCTGGAAGGGCGTGCAGACACCCATATTTTACTTTTTAGAAGCTAACTCAAGATCGAGGGTTGAAGGTGCTTGCACCCTAGCTTTCGCTAACAAGTCTTTTTCGCTAGGCAATCTTAATTTTGATGCCAACTTAAAAAATTCCAATAGCTTAATGAAGCTGTAAGTCGGGTCGGGTAAATAGACAACTTGTCCATCACGGATAGTAATGCCATGACGACTTGAAAACTGAAAAGCGTGGTGCAGGTTGTGCCAGCCTTCACCTAAAGTCAAAAAAGCCACCAAAGCACTATTGCGACTTTGATCATTGCTGATAAATGGTTGCGTACCGAACAGATGACTCAGCGAGTTGACTGTCTGCACCCCATGAAACAACAAGGTCGTGCTGAGAAAAAAAGCACCCAGATATTCCAGTCCGCCAATGAAATAGGAGATTAATCCTAGCGATACTAGAGGCACAAAATGTAAGCGATCAATCGCTTTTAGAACAGGATCATTCTCTACGTCGGGCGGGAGCTTGGCAGGGAAAAACTGAGGAGATAGTAGCCACCCCCCCTGTGACCAATAAAATCCTCTGAGTCCTTGAGCAGAAGCGCAGGGAGAATGGACATCTAGCAGTTGATCTGAGTGTTGGTGATGGTGCAGATGGTGGGCTTTCCACCAACTTGGTCCCATTTGTCCTGCTGAGGCTGCCACAATACTGCCAATCCACAGTAATGGCGCAGGAGATTGATAGCTTTTATGGGTGAGTAATCGATGATAAATGCCAGTTGTGGCAAGCATTCGGATTAAATATAGGGCAATGATCCACGCGATCGCTCCTCCAGACAAACCCGTTACAAATACAAGGGAGGAGCCGAGATGACTAACGATGATTAAGATGGGACCAATTACATAGGAAATGATTGTGGGTAAAGAGAAATGCCTCATTTGCGATCCAGAAAATATAAAGTAGCTAAATTTTTAGTAATGACGCAAAGCCTCCGTTGAATTTTGGCAATGCGATCGCTTTTGGTATAAAGCAGATGCTGATCAAACGAATCGCAAGAATAACCTTGAAAGCGTTGCGAGGCAACGCTTTCAAGGTTATTCTTGGCTTGGGTTTGAGTGCAAAACGCTGTAAGATTGCGTGGGTAGGGTAAATCCCTCCCATGATTTTACGATAAATCCTTTATGTAACCTTCGCTACGGAACTAATGCTGCTTTTAAAGTCTGATCTGAAATCGCAGTGCTTTGTGTTCAAACCCAAACCCAGATAAGTTTTCAAAGATTTTTCTGAGGTTTAAGTAAGCGCAAAGCGCTGTAAGACTCTAGCTAATTGAATCAACTAAATTATCTGCCCATTCATTCGTCCAAATATCCTATGCCTAGCTTCCCAAGCACGATTTATCCCATTGGCGCTTATAACCTTCACGGGTTAGTATGGCAAACCGAGGCAAGTAGTGAGCCTGAGCATTACAAGTCCTATGCCCTCTGTATTGATGCTTATCAAGGGCATCTACTCAAGATCGATCCGCAGTCAGAAGGTGCAACCGTCCTCAACCACTACACCGCCCTTCAATTTCGAGATGCAACTGGCTTAGCGATCGCGGGTGAAACGGTTTGGGTGACCAAGGACAACGGCATTTATTATTGCGATCTGGTTGACTTCGATTTGCAACCATTTATGGAGCTACCCAATCGCATTGATGGCATCGCCGTATCTGAGGGCGGCGTATATGTTAGCTCCAGCGAAGTGGGCAAGATTTTTGTATTTGGACGGGCGACCCGTACTTTGCTGAGAGTTATGGAAGCGCCAGGGGCTGGCTTTGAAGCATTAACTCTAGTGGGCGAAGATCTATGGGTGAGCGATCGCACTGAAGAAACGGTATATCGCCTCAATGCCAAAACAGGGGAAATCATGCAGCGTGGTTTGACTCCATTTCCCAATCCCACAGGATTGGGCTTTTTAGGAGAAGAACTATATGTGGTTTATGCTTCCGATGAGAAGTATATTCGCGAAAATCCCAATGATTTAGATCAACCCTTTTCAGTTGCCGATCGCGAAAGGAACTTTATCCATTTTCTCAAGTTTGACCAACACCAAAGCGATAAGCTGCGCTATACCCTCACCAACGGCTACAAAGTGGAAATGGTCTATCTAGAAGAGCTATCTTCAGAAGAGCCAACTTCAATTTACAATCTCAATTGGCGAGTCGCCTATCCGACTGATACCGATCGCCAAAAGTTATTAGCGATCGAGCCAATTGGAATTCCCTTTGAAGAAGAAATTGTTGATGGTCAGAGAGTTGCCGTCTTTAAACTAGGAAACCTCAAGCCTGAAGAAGCGAGAATGTTTGGCTGGAAGGCAACCTTAGAAATGCGGAGTATTAAGTACGAACTTAATGAGAATGAAGTTGAGTTTGTGCCTGAGTTGTCGCCTGAAATGCAAAAGTTATATCTAGTTGATGATGATGGCTTGAGCATGGACAATCCGATTATTCAAGCGGCGGCGAGGGAGGCTGTAGGTGATGAGACTAATATTTTGCGAAAGATGCGTTTGATTCGTGACTATGTTTACGACAAGCTTTCCTATCGGGTTACTCCTTACATTGCCGCTCCCGAAGAAGTTTTAGTTAGGGGTACGGGTTCTTGTGGCGAGTATGTGGGGCTATTATTAGCGCTGACTCGCTTAAATGGAATTGCTTGCCGCACCGTGGGGCGCTACAAATGCCCCCACGATGAAGAGTTCATGATGAATGTGCCTTTACATCAATACTACAATCACGTCTGGATCGAGTTCTATATTCCTAGTGTTGGCTGGCTGCCAATGGAGTCAAATCCCGATGATACTGGCTATCGTCCCTATCCCACGCGCTGGTTTATGGGTTTACCTTGGTATCATGTGGAAATCGGTAAAGGCATCTTTTTTGAAACGATTCAGCCTCAACCTTATTCCATTGGCGAACTTTCATTAAATCATGTGAGATTTAAAATCCTAGAAGAGATTTAAACTAATCGAGTGGTGGCGCGAAGCGCCGCTATTTGATTAGTTGGATCTGTTAACGATTGCTACGTTTCATGAATTTAACTTAACAAGCATTTTTAGAGTTATTGATAAACCATAGGATAAAAAAGCTGTGGCACACACTGCGCCACAGCTTTTTTATATTTAGCCGCGATGCACAAAAATTTCTCTTTGAGTAGCTCAATGTAATTAAAACCCAAAACCAGACGTTGTGCCGCCCGCTATGCGGGCAGCACAACGTTCTTGGGTTTTAGGTTACTTATGCCTAGCTACTTACAACAAAAGTGTAGTCATACTTTTGTTGTAAGTAGCTAGGCATACTAGGTTTAGTACTATTCATAGCCTCACTAGGCTGTATTAAATAAATAAAATTAAATTTATGACAAATTTTACATTTCATCTTTTAGCCACAGTCCCAGCTACTTCCGTCTGGTCACCCAATGTCGCCTTGATCATGTTGACGACTAATTTATTTTCGCTAGTTGTGGCGCGTTATGGCATTCAGGTCAAAGGTATGGGACCTCGGCTGCCCATTGAGTTACCTGGATTGTTTGCTGGGTTTGGATTGCCAGAGTTATTGGCTGTAACCAGTTTTGGTCACATTCTTGGAGTTGGCATGATTTTAGGACTTGCTCAAGCAGGATTGCTATAGACTTACAGAAATATCGCGATCGCACTTTGCCCTAGCGATTCCGCAATTTTAAATAAACACAAAAATGAGTGGCGACGCATCGCCACTCAGCTATCATTAAAAGCAGCCATGATGAAAAGGTCATTTCTAACATTCGCGATCGCTATAAGCATCTTATTGATAGATGTCTCCATAAATAGACCTGCTGACCTAGCCGCCCAAAATATTCATTGGCGCTATGGTGGAACTGAAAACCCAACTCAATGGGGTCGTTTATCTAAGGATTTTGAACTGTGTGAGCTAGGCAAAGAGCAGTCACCGATCAACATAAGTGGTGCTGTCAGCAGTAGCCCCGCAGATATTAATTTTGACTACAAGCCCACTCCCCTTGAAGTTATCAATAATGGACATACGATTGAAGTCAACTATGTCAAGGGAAGTAAAGCCACGATTGAAGGGCATGAATACGCTCTATTGCAGTTTCATTTCCACACTCCTAGTGAGCATTACATCAATGGACAAGCATCACCTATGGAGTTGCATCTGGTACATCGCGACCAAACTGGGCATATAGCTGTAGTTGCGATTATGTTGAACGAAGGGATATCAAATCCGATAATTTCTCAGATTTGGGAACATCTCCCCGCTCTGGGAGAGACGAACAAGGTTGAAGATTTACTGGTCAATGTAGCTGATTTGCTGCCATCAAAGAGAAGTTACTTTAGCTACAGTGGCTCGCTAACTACGCCGCCATGCAGTGAAGGCGTAAGTTGGAATATATTTGCGGAGCCAGTTACCATTTCCAACGAACAGATCGAAGTGTTTGAGCAGGTTTTTCAAGTCGATGCTCGCCCTGTCCAGTCATTAAATAATAGAACTATACAGTTACATTCTTAATGACGCTTTGCGTGCAATTTATGAAAAAGTAATGAATTAACCGTCCGTCCTCTATTTTTTGAGTTAGGATCACGCCATGTTTTTTTAGCAAAACCAAAACTAATGGATGCAAATCAATGGCAATGGCAGGATGGAATACTAACCTGTAATCTACTGTCCGATTGGAAGCATGGTTTTTTTACGCGATCGCACGCTCCCAAATTACCGACAGATTTGCATAGTCATTTTGCGTCTACGGGGCAAGCCTATCGCGCTAAGCAAGTTCATGGTAATGCGCTCATTCATGCAAATACTCTTGATATTGCCGATCTGCCATTGCCAGAAGCAGATGGAGTGTGGGCAACAAAAGACTTGAAAAATCACGACAATCGCTCAGTTTGGGTATGTACGGCTGACTGTGTGCCAGTCTTAATTGGCGATCGCCGATCTGGTGCGGTTGCCGCAGTTCATGCGGGTTGGCGTGGCACTGCCGCAGGGATTGTCACTAAGGCAATCAATACACTTTGCAAAGAAGGCAGTGAGTTAGCAGATTTGCAAGTAGCTCTTGGTCCCGCAATTTCTGGCGGTGTTTATCAAGTTTCACGCGAGGTTGCTGATCAGGTGATGGCGACTATCAAGGAGTCTGTAGGGCTACTGCCTGACGAGCATCCTGAAAAAGTTAAGCTAGATTTGCGGCAAGTACAGGCTCAACAGCTATGGGAAATGGGGATACCTTCTCAGAACGTGGCGATCGCCCCTTACTGCACATTGCAACATGAAGAAATATTTTTCTCCTATCGCCGCTATTTTCTCAATAATCCCAATCCGCAACCGCGAGGTACTCAGATTCAGTGGTCTGGAATTGCACTTATGGCTTAAAAATCTGTTTGTAAGGGCAGAAACTTACGTTCAATAAGTTCTTCTAAATCTGCAAATTCGTCTACGTTTTCTTCGACGCTAGCTATATTTGGCGACTCTACGGACGCAATCGGCTCACATTCAACCTTTTGAATGCTTTTATCTGTCCTACTAATTTCTTCGATTTTCTCCAAAAATTGATCTAACAAAGTTTCTGTAATCAGGCAGCGAGGAGCAATTTCATTTGCTTCTTCTAAATATTCTTCGTTTTTTTTTGAGTCGTCTGTGAGTGAAATATTATCGATAATGTCTGAGGCTAATTCTTCTTGATTATCAGAGTCGTCTGCTGTTTCTGTGGAAATAGGTTGATCAATTTTTACAGGTTTTCCAAATCCTTTTTTCTTTTTTGAGATAGAAAATTTATTGTTCTTCTGCAAAAAGTTGATTTCTTTTTTCACAGATTTACTAATTGTCGAGTTGTCTATGAGAATACTTGACTGCGATTGAATACTTTTTTCTGAAATCTCTTCAGTTTCGTAAATTTGAGAATTTACATTGTCAATATTTTGATCTTCACTAGCGATCGCATTTTCTTGAACCTCGACAGTACTTAATTCTAAAACTTCAATAATTTCTTGACTATCATCAAATGACTCTACAACTAGAATTTCTTCAACATTATCTGTCAATGCGATCAAAACCTCCTCGCACACATCTGTAACACTTGTAATTTCAGGCTCTTTAACAATATCTACTGTTTTAGCGATCGCCATTTCTTGAGTCTCTGAAGTATTCGACTCTAAGACTTCTTCTTCAATTTCAGGCTCAACAGTTTCATTGTTGTCTGGGTTTTCCAAAAACTTCAAAATCTGGGGCGATCGCCAGCCAAATATTGTAAAACTACTCTTAACTTTATCGACTGATACTGGCTGCAAACTATCTAACTCTGTTTCCGCAGTAAGCTGAATTCTCAACGCGGCAATGCCAGACTGCAATACAAAATTGCTAGCTAACCAAAAAGCTTCAGCCCAGATGGCTCCTAATAATCTCAGTCCCGATGGAAATGGCGCGATCGCCTCAGCGAGTGGAGCCGCCCCATAAATTTTAGAAAACAACAAAAGCATCAGTACCGCCACTGACAATGCAATCAAACCCGTTGTATACCAACCATTGCGGTGCTGTTTGACTAGAGCTAGTATCTTTAGCTCGCGGTTAGTCAAAGTCTCTTGAGGTTTTGCCAGAAGCCATAGACTAAAGGGATAAATCGGCTGCTGCCATTGCTGCCAAGTTACCAAGGCGATCGCAGGAATCCCCAGCAACAATATCTCAAACCACTCAGGAAAAACAGGATCACCCACAGCCAGTCCTGCCATGCTCTCGACTACTAGCCAAGGCACTACAGCAGTTAATGCGATATTAGCCCACACAAAAGGCTTACTCATCGCAGTTCCTAGAGGTTTATTGAGATTCTGTGAGTTCATAATAATTGCCGTATTTAAAATTTATTAACTATCTCAGCACAATTAAAACCAAATAAAGAAATGGCGTTGCCATTTCTTTATTTAAAAACCCAGAGATTTTTCCGCCCGCGTAGCGGGCGGAAAAATCTTTTAGCCTTGCTTTGCGCGGCACTGATTGCTTTATCCCAGCCCCGTGATCAAGCGCGTCCAATAGCCATCATATATCTGTAATACTTCAGGTTCTAATTTGCTAATTCGTCCACTTTTAGAGACTATAGCCTCCGAAGGTTCGAGCGCCGCGATCGCCTTGAGATCATCAGGAATCATTGATTTAGCTAATTTATTAGTTGTGCCGAAGCTATTGGCATCGCTAATTTTGGCGGCAATCTCAGGCTGCATCACATAATTAATCCATGCGTGCGCCCCTTCGATGTTAGAGGCTCCTCGAGGGATCGCCACTGTATCTGTCCAGATCGATGTCCCGCTATTTGGTAAAAAGTATTTAATGTTGGGATCTTGTCTGGCGAGACTGATCGCATCTCCTGAAAAAGCCATACACATCATCAAGTCGCCCGATGCGAGAGGATCGCGCCATGCATCGGTGGTAAAATTCGCGATCGCGGGCATCAGTTCTCGCAGCTTCATAAACGCTTGCTCAATTTTTTCTGGCTCTGTGGAATTATAAGAACCTCCCGAGATGTGTAAAGCCATTCCCATGACTTCGCGGGGATCATTTACCAGCGTAATCCTTAATTTATCTTTATGCTCCCACAGATAACTCCAGTCAGTCGGTTCTTCACCGATAATTGAGGCGATCGCCTTGACGTTATAGACGATGCCAGTTGTGCCTAAGCTCACGGGTACACTAAAAACTGCATTAGGGTCATGGGGCAGATTTAAAAATTCACTGGAGATATTTTTGAGATTGGGCAGTAATTTTTTGTTTAGTGGTTGCAATAGCTTGAGGTCACGCATCTGCGTCACCATATAGTCACTGGGATAAATAATGCTATATCCCGATCTTCCCCCCGAAGCCGTTAACTTCGCTAACATCACCTCATTGGAGTCATAGGCATCGCCCACAACTTTTATGCCTGTCTCCTTGGTAAAGCCTTCTAGAACCTCGGAGTTATCAACGTAGGTCGCCCAGCCGTAAATATACAGCGTCCCCTTATCCTGAGTCACAGGGCGAACCACTTCTTCCCCATCAGATTCCTCAGATGTTGGAGTCCCCGCCTCAAAAATGCCGCAGGCTCCTAGCCCTGATGCACCCGCCAGAGCCGATGTGGCAAGAGCCACGTTTTTCAAAAATTTGCGCCGAGATATACTCATATACTCTGTTTGGTTTGTGGTTTACAGCCTGTTGAGGATTGGTACATTCCAAGCAATTTTTAAAAAGGCTGGCGTAGCCAGCCTTTTTAAAAATTGGTTTGGCTTTAGGTAGCGATCGCCGTTTTTGGCAGAGCCACACAGTCTTCAGGCATCCACGAAACATATACTTGACTGTCGAAGGGTGGAGTCTTTTCGCCTTGGTGATTGGAGCGGACTAGCATGACTCTAACAGGCGGCACATTTTCGCTGGCGTGTAAGTCCACCACAAATTGCGAATGATCGCCCAGATATAGGACATTATTGAGAACACCGCGATAGGTATTGTAGGGTTGGTTAGGATATTCGGTAGAAAGCTTAATTTTTTCAGGACGAACGCTGACCACCGCTTCGGGGATCGGACTCCAATCTCGAGGTTTAGCCGCCACGACTGCCAATCCTGTCGAAGAACGCAACTCTACAAAAGCTCCATCCTGTTCAATTACCCGACATTCAAATAAATTAGTCTCACCCACAAAATCAGCCACGAAGGCTGAGGCAGGGCGATCATAAACTTCGGCAGGCGTGCCGATCTGTTCGATTCTTCCCTGATTCATCACCGCAATTCTCGAAGAGATTGCCAAGGCTTCGCCTTGATCATGGGTGACCATAATGAAGGAAATTCCTAGTTCATACTGCAAGTTGGATAGTTCGACTTGCATTTCCTTTCGCAATTTAAAATCTAAGGCGGCGAGGGGTTCATCGAGCAAAATTACTTTAGGGCGATTGACCAGAGCGCGAGCCAGTGCCACCCGTTGTTGTTGACCGCCCGAAATTTGATTGGGATAGCGATCGCGTAAATGGTCAAGGCGAACTTGCTTGAGAGCATCTTTAACTCTCTGCTGAACTTCGGGCTTGGCGACACCCTTCACCGACAAGCCAAAGGCAACATTATCAAAAATACTCATATGTCCAAACAGAGCATAGCTTTGGAATACAGTATTGACAGGACGTTGGTAAGCAGGGATATAGGACATCGGATTGCCTTGAATCAGCACTTCACCCGCCGAAGGTTCTTCAAATCCTGCGACTAGTCTTAATAAAGTAGTTTTGCCACAGCCCGATGGTCCCAAAATACTAAACAGTTCGCCTCGCTGCACTTGCAGATCAACGCCTTGAACAACAGTACTTGTTCCGAACATTTTGAATACTCGCCGCAGCTCAACGTCGGGGATCGTCTCTGTTGAGTTGGCAGATTGTCTAGCAGTGATCGACTGTGCCATAGGGTGTTGCTCAAACGTCTACTAAGGTGTCACTAGATTTTGTCTCTAAGTCTCTCGCATTTTAGCGCGTTGCCGATCAAACGAACCAAAAACAGAAATTTTAGAGCGTTGCAAAGCAACGCTTTAAAATTTCTATTTGTGCATTCCGCTGCGATGCACAAATGCGAGCAAGCGCATAACGCTGTAGATTTGATCGCAATAGGATTAAATTATGTAATAGGTGATTGGCGGCGCGATGCGCCGCCGATCACCTATTACATTTGGAATTGAGCATTAAGCGCGGTATCTTACGGCGAAGTCTCAAGAATAAATGCAGCGCTTTGCGCTTAATTAAAACCCAGAAATATTTTTGAGAGCGGCGCTTCGCGCCGCTCTCAAAAATATTTCTGTACTAATCAAAGCCTCAATAGGCTGTATCTCAGAGAATCATCATGGATAATGAAGTCGATCAGCCCAAGACCGCAGAAGATTTAACCGTTGAGCAGTCAGAAGTAACTGCCAATGGTAGTCCTAGCTTAAATATTTCTGATGGTAAGCACAAATTACGGTTTGGATTACTTGCAGCTTTAGCCAGTGGCAGCTTACTGATTTTTGGGCGATCGCTACTTGATAACAGCATTGGCAAACCCACCCCACTTATTTTTCCTGAAAAAATTGAGCTTGCCCAAACACAATTAAAAATTTCCCAAACAAAGCCCACCGAGCCAATAGTTGACAATAAAGACTTTTTTGGGAAACCCAGATTCATGACAGGTCGCCGCTATGAATATCTCGTTGATAATCTGCCAACCAACATCGACTTCCGCTACGCCGTCGGCACTGACGGCGATCTATATACTTTGATCAAAGAATTAACGGACACAAAAATCGAAGAAGAGGATTTGCGCCTGAAAGCAGTCCGCAAAGATCCCATCGGCTATCGCGCAATTTTTGACTATCAAGGTCGCCTATATTTGGCAGCCTGTGTCAATCCTAGAGGTATTTCCACAGTCACCAAAGAGCAGTTTGATGACAATGCTAGTAGTCAAACCCTCGATCAAGATGTCCTAGTTGGTTGGCTGTTGGGTCAAAAAGATCTGCGCGATCGCCGTTGCCTTTTTACATTAATATCTACGCCATTACCTTCAAATAGCGATCGGCAAGAGCGCAGTGAAAAGTTAGAAAAATTTTGGATCTCATGGTATGAATGGTGGAAACCAAGGTTTCCCCAACCTTAGACAAGTAATGCCAAACAAAGAAAAGGCGTAGCTATTTCTTTGTTTGGCATTACTGCAAGAATTAGGGGTGCGGCGCTTTGCGCCGCAC
>MNZA01000060.1 GCA_001873375.1 Oscillatoriales cyanobacterium CG2_30_44_21 | reverse complement strand
TTAAAACCCGTGGCTTTTGTTTGGAGTCTACTCATCTTCAAGACTCCGAGCGCCTCTCTAAGCTCATTGCGTTGCTTACTCTCGCTTTATGTTGGGCTTTTTCTTCTGGGCTTTGGCTTGCTCAACTTAATCCCCTCAAGCCCAAAAAGCATGGTCGGCTACCTAAAAGTATTTTTCGCCTTGGTTTTGATTTCCTTCGGCATATCATCTTCGATCTTCACGCTAATTCTGAAGCATTCTTTAACTCCATTAAATTTTTGTCCTGTACTTAGTCAGTCCACTTAAAATTTGTCTTTTTCCTTAAAATTGAGCCGCCAACAAAGAAACCACTAAGGACAAAAAATACTATAACGGCTTGGTGTCCTAATCCAGTCAATCCGTAAAATATTTTTTGCAATAAAGATAATGTTTGTAGATCAGAGGAATCCACGAACATCATTGCACGCAAATGACCAGCACAGACTGCGATAGCACTCATTCCTCGAATGATATCCAACCAAAAAAATCTCTGATTGTTATTATTCATTGCATATCAACAATTAGTTTTACAAAGGTTCATCTAAATTCATGCATATATATGTTCCGCATGGCAACTAATTCATTAACAATCACTTGCAATTGTTTTGTAGGTTCATAAAGATTGGGTATTAGACAGCCATGTAAAAGGCGATTTCAGTGCGAACATATTGCTTCCATGCTTGTAAATTTGCAGTTTTTCTTGTTTGCAAAGATACGGGACGTTTAGGCATAAGAAAGTCAAAATACATAGCTATATAAGCTCATTGTTCTTTCTTGCCACTAAATCTTTGTGTTAAGCCTTCTCCTACTAGCGATAAACCGATCGCCATAAAAGTAATCGCCATACCAGGGAAAACAGTTGTCCACCAGATATTTTCGCCAGTGGAGAGCGCGTCTAGGGCTTGTTTGAGGTCGTGACCCCATTCAGGGATACTTTCGGGAATGCCTAAGCCTAAAAATCCTAAACCTGCCAACGTCAAGATTGCATCGGCGGCGTTGAGGGTGAAGATTGCGGGTAAGCTTTGGATCACGTTGGGCGCGAGATATTTGATCAAGATGGTCTTTGTATCAGCGCCGATCGCTTGGGCAGCTTCGATATAAACCTCAGTTTTGGTACTGACGGTTTGATTGCGAATTACTCGAAAATATTGGGGGATATAGGCAACACTGAGGGCGATCGCCGCATTCCAGACACCTGCCCCGACCACAAAGGCGATCGTCAGCGACAGCAACAAACTAGGCAATGTATAGATAGCATCCATCAAAAAGACTAGCCCGCGATCTAGCGAGCCGCCTTTGTAGCCGCTCAACATTCCCAATGGTACGCCGATCGCGATGCTAATTATAGTTGAGGCGATTGTTACTTGCCATGCCACACTTGCCCCTGCGATCGTCCTTGTGAATACGTCATGTCCCTGTAGATCGGTGCCGAACCAATGTTTTGGGGACGGTGGCTCATGAATGGCATTACTCAAGAATTCGCTAGGGTCAGTCAATAACCCTATAGCTTGCAAGATCGGCGCAGCGATCGCCATCAGCAAAAAAACAACGCTAATCACGATACCAATAGACATTAACCGTTGCGATACTGACTGCTTGGGCGATTTCATAGATTACAGAGTTGGTTTTGGCAAATATTAGGTAAAAACTGATTTGTTTAGTTTCTCGCATTCGGCGGGAAACTGATAAATGAAGTAATCTTTGATATCGTGGCGAAGCCACAGTGTTCCCATCCAAGAGTTAGCGGTGCGAAGCACAGCAACGCTAGTTCTTAATTTTAGATTCAACGCTTAGGATATAAAAGAGGGTAACAAAAAGCTATTCATCTGATACAGCGCTTTGCGCTAACTTAAAACCCTAGGAGATTTTTGATCATCGGAGCTTCGCGCCGATGATCAAAAATCTCTTTGGGTTTTAAGTCAGCGCGAAGCGCTGTATTACTCACATTCTAAAGAATCTCTAGTATCAACTCCTGTTTTAGAATTAGTCCCTTTAGCCTTAGAACACAACCATTTGCGCTGACCACCATCCATAATCGCATCGCTAAAGTCAGCCCCATCAATATTCACAAAATCAAAAGTGCTGCGTAACAAAATTGTCTCAACTAACAGCGCATTGCTAAGATCTGCCTTAGCAAAATCAGTCTGATCCAATAGCCCACTCGAAAAATCTGTGCTGCGAAGATTGGCGTTTCTTAAAATTGAGGCACTAAACACAGAGCCGCGCACATCCGCATTTTCAAAGTTTGCGCCTTCCATGTTGGCGTTAGCAAATCCAGAGCCAGCCAGCATTCTCCCTGAAAAATCCCTACCCTTTAATTGAGCATGGCTAAAAGATAGAGTTTCGGCTTTCAGGCTAACAGGAGACATCAGCAAAAAAGCGATCGCCACAATAAATGAAATCAGTAAACGGATAGATGGCATGGTGATGAGATTAAAACATTGTGGATGGGCAGTAGTGGCGCGATGCGCCACTACTGCTTGGCTCAAATAACAAAAGAATCTTAACCAATCAAAGCATCAATATCTTTACGCAAACCACCGTCTTCAGGGGAAATGCTAGAGGGATAGTACTTAACCACCTTGCCTTCTTTATCAACTAGAAACTTGTTAAAGTTCCACTGCACCTGTGTACCTGTAGTGTCGGTGAGGTATTTGTAAACATCAACCTTATCGCCGCCGCTAACTTTGACCTTGCTAAACATATCGAAGGTCACATCATACTGGAGGGAGCAGAAGCTCTTAATCTCAGCCTCGGGGGCTGGCTCCTGTGCGCCAAAGTCATTGCTAGGAAATCCCAAGACCTCGAAGCCTTTGTCTTTATATTCACGATAGAGAGCTTCTAGCCCTTTGTACTGACGAGTGTAGCCACATTTAGAAGCAACGTTAACCACTAGAGCTACTTTGCCTTTGTATTGAGCGAGGTCAACGGGCTGACCGTCAATGTTAGTGACCTTGTAATCGTAAAGTGTGGACATATTTTAGGATTGCTATAGTTTAGAAACATTTATTAGGTTTTAGTCGCGATCGCATGGCAAGTGTAATTATCTTGATTGGTGTACCCGCAAGTGGCAAGTCTAGCCTTGCTGAGCAAATGTTGCGGACATCTGCGAGTCAACATAGCAGCAGCCTCACCTATGGTAAGACTCAACTAATTAGCCCTGATCGCATCCGTCAACAACTTTATGGTTCGGCGGCGACTCAGGGCAACTGGTCAGAGATTTGGGCGCAGGTGCAGCAAGAATTTGCCAATGCCGCGCGATCGCCACAATCTGTAATATATGATGCCACAAACTATAAGCGCGAATATCGTAAAGATGTAATTGCTCTTGCCAAGACTAATGGGTTTAAGCCAATTACAGGAATTTGGCTAAATGTGCCATTGTGGATCTGTCTATCACGCAATGAAACTCGCGATCGCATTGTCCCTGAAGAGGTGATAATCGAGATGTATCGCACCCTGTCCTACAGTCCTCCCAGCCTCAGTGAAGGATTTGATCGCATCCTTTTTCGTGATGAAAAGCTAGAAAACGAATGGATTGATTAGAGGGTTTTAAGTAGTTAGGCATAATTAACCTAAAAAACCTAGGAGGTTGTTGCGCCCGCTACGCGGGCGCAACAACCTCCTAGG
>MNZA01000169.1 GCA_001873375.1 Oscillatoriales cyanobacterium CG2_30_44_21 | reverse complement strand
GAACCCCAAAAATTATCGGCGGGCTGGGAAGATCTAAAACCCCAAGAGGCTGATTCGCCCGCTTCGCGGGCGAATCAGCCTCTTGGGGTTTCTGTTACCCATGTTACTTTTCGCTAACCTTAAAAGTTGCTTAATAGTTATACGGCAATAAAGCTAAAATTTACTATTCAGTTTTCATGCGTTTGGAACAGTTACAGGCATTTTTAGCGGTCGCAGAGACAGGCAACTTTCAGCAGGCGGCTCAAAAATGCGGGGTTAGTCAATCAACGATCAGCCGTCAAGTGCAGTCCCTTGAGTCGATGGTTGGCATTTTGCTGTTTCATCGTCAAGGCAATGTGAAGCTGACCCTCGGCGGCGATCGCCTGTTGCAGCACGCTAAAAAGATTTGTCAAATCTGGGCAAATGCCGAACAAGAACTAATAGATCTACAATTAGGAAAACAAACCGAGCTTTGTGTGGCGGGGATTCCTTCTGCTTGTGCCTATCAACTGCCGCCGATCTTGCAGATATTTGCCAAGACTTATCCAAATGTGCAGTTACGGGTGACGACTTTGGGCAGCGATCGCGCGATCAAGGTTCTCAAAGATGGATTAATTGACATTGCGATCGTGATGAATAATTCATTCTTAACAGCGAGTGCGGAAATGGTAGTGGAGAAGTTGTACGAAGAGAAGGTGCAATTATTACTTCCTGCCAATCATCCTTTGGTGAAAAAAGAGAATATATCTTGGCGTGATTTGCATAACTTGCCGCAAGTTGTATTCAAGGATGGCTATGGTTTACAGCGACTTGTCCAAGATCAATTTAACCGTCAAGGTTTGAACTTAAATGCCGTTCTGGAGTTAAATTCCCTTGATGCATTCCGCGGGGTCGTGAAGTTGGGAAGTTTGATCGCGCTATTGCCTGAGACATTTCTAGTGGAACTAAAAGATGATGTGAATCTGGTCGTTAAGGATATTTATGAGCCATGTTTAACTCGTGAAATTGTCTTGGTTACAACTAGAGATCGCATTCAGATTCCGCCGATCCAACACTTTTGCAAGTTAGCGGCGCAAATGATTCATCCCAAATAAAGTTATGAGAAAGCGCGGCAGAGCCGCGCTTTCTCATGTAATTGAGCGCCAAGCGCTATATCAGAAAATGCGATGAGCTATACTCAGCAATAATCCATTTACAGCAGTTGCCGATCATAACGAGCCACAAGTTTGAAAACTTTGCTTCGCAAAGTTTTCAAACTTGTGGCTCGGATTTGAGTGCAAAGCGCTGTATGTAGCTGTCGCCCCTGTAGGCTTTGAGTAATGAGTTTAGAATTTCGGGAGTTTTTGCGTAAGGTCGGCAGTGGTACACATACCAGTAAGGGCTTGACTCGCCAAGAGGCGAAGACAGCAACCATAATGATGCTAGAAGGAGTTGCTACCCCTGCTCAAATTGGCGCATTTATGATTGCCCATCGCATTAAACGTCCCACTAGCGAAGAACTAGCAGGGATGCTCGATGCTTATAAATTTTTAGGAGGGAAGGTGGCGGCGATCGCCTCAGATCGCAAGGTATTGGTACTAGGCTCGCCCTATGATGGCAGATCGAAAACTGCGCCTGTTAGCCCCGTTACCGCAATAGTTTTGGCGGCGGCAGGAATTCCCGTTTTGATGCATGGCGGCGATCGGATGCCCACCAAGGAGGGCTTGCCATTTATCGAGATCTGGCAAGCCTTGGGATTAAATTGGCAAGGGCTTAGCCTTGAGCAAGTAAAGCAAAATTTAGAAACCCATAATTTAGGATTTGTTTATCTGCCCGAACATTTTCCCCTCGCTCAAGGGTTAGTTTCCTATCGTGAACAGATTGGGAAACGTCCACCTTTCGCCACTCTGGAATTAATGTGGTCGCCCTATCAAGGCAAGCAATTGATTGTGTCAGGGTTTGTGCATCCGCCCACAGAAACGAATATTTGTGAAGCCTTTGCTCAGCACGAAATTACGGAATTTGCCACAGTCAAGGGTTGGGAAGGTAGCGTGGATCTTGCCCGATCGCGTACCAATATTATCGGCATTCAGCGAGATGGCAACTTCAAGCGGCTAACTTTATCCGCCCGTCAGTACGGCTTTAGCCCCGAAGAACCTGCGATCGCCACTGCTTCAGAAATGGCAATCAAAATTATTTCGGCTCTCAAATCCGAACCTTCCGAATATTTAAACTCAGTACTGTGGAACTGTGGATTTTATTTATGGCTATTGGGTTTGAGAGCCGAATTACCAGAGGCGATCGCCTATGCCCAAGAGATTATTGATGGCGGTTTGGCTTGGCAAAAACTAGAGGATTTGCATTAAACAAAAGTGGCGCTTCGCGCCACTTTTGTTTAATGCAAATCAGGAAAAGCTTCGGCAACAGCACTATAGACAATTTTCCCATTTTGAATATTTACACCCTTAGCCAAAGCGCGATCGCGTTGGAGAGCATCAAGTCCAAAATCAGCTAAAGCAATGACATAAGGGAAAGTGGCATTGACCAAAGCCTGTGTTGCCGTCCAAGGTACAGCCCCAGGCATATTTGGCACACCGTAATGTAAAACTCCTTCTTCTTCATAGACAGGATTGGTATGAGAAGTCGTGTGGACAGTTTCAATACAACCACCCTGATCGACCGCCACATCGACAATTACCGAGTGCGATCGCATTTGCTGCACAACAGCCCGCTTTACCAATGTCGGCGCACGCTTGCCCGTGATTAACACCGCGCCAATTACCAAGTCGGCAGAAATCACTGATTCGGAAATATTGCTAGCGTTGCTATATAGCAACTGCACTCGCGCCCCAAAGAGAGATTCCAATTCACCGAGTCGCTGGAGACTGACATCTAAAATCGTCACCCTCGCCCCCAAGCCGATCGCCATTCGCGCTGCCTCAGTGCCAACCACGCCCCCACCCAGCACCACCACATGACCAGCTTTCACCCCTGGCACACCGCCCAACAACACGCCACTGCCACCCTGCTGCTTGGTGAGATAATGCGCTCCAAACTGAACCGACAAGCGCCCTGCGATGATACTCATCGGCACGAGCAAAGGTAACTGTCCATTATCTAATTGCACAGTTTCATAGGCGATACAGGTGGATTTTGATTTGATTAATGCCTCAGTTAGTTGGCGATCGGCGGCGAGATGCAGATAAGTAAAGAGAATTAATTCGGGATGCAATAGCTCATACTCAGCAGGCAAAGGTTCCTTTACCTTGACTACCATTTCTTGAGCGTAAACATCCGCCGCTGTCTCAACAATCTGCGCTCCCGCTTGGATATATTCCTGATTGCTAAAGCCTGAGCCAACGCCTGCATTAGTCTCGATCGCCACTTGATGCGATCGAGAAGTCAGAGCTAACACCGCCGCAGGGGTTAGCCCCACCCGAAACTCACGATCTTTAATTTCCTTGGGTACACCAATTCTCATGCTGATTTCTCTTATATGTTGTGGCTGTTGCCAAAAACCAAAAGATGAGTGGCGGCG
>MNZA01000078.1 GCA_001873375.1 Oscillatoriales cyanobacterium CG2_30_44_21 | reverse complement strand
CTTTGCCGCGCACCGCTATTTATTGGGTAAGGCGGCTCTGCCGCGCAATCTAAGGTTTGCTTTTATGTTCTGACTAATTTAGCCGCAAAGCATTGTAAGGGCAATTCATGAATTGCCCTTACACCAAATAAAGAAATGGCTACGCCATTTCTTTATTTAAGAACCCTTATTGGATTTGGTTTTCAATTCACAAAAGTGTGACTACACTTTTGTGAATTGGTATTACAATGCTTTGCGGCTTTTAAGTTATTTTTGCGTAAGTCCTGCAACTAGAAACAGAGCCTCTTCTTTAGTTTTGACTTTGCCTTCAACTTGGGCAATCTTTACAGTTTCCAATAATTCACCAATTTTAGGACTGGGGGCAATTCCCAACTCATTCTGCAAATCATTCCCTGTAACTAGGGTCACTGGATAGGCGATCGCATCGTTAGGATCGAGCCAACGCTGTAGCCAAGGATAAATTAGCTCTACAGGTTGCCCTTCCGCGATCGCCAAAGCCGCGATCGCAGGAAAAAATTCTAAGGTGGTTTGAAAAAATTTATATTGAGCCGTTGCCGATTCGCAGTCTAATAATTTTATAAACTGCGGTAAATAACGCAAAATCCCCACTAGCCAACGATGCTCAGCGCGACTTAAACCCAAGGGTTCTAGCGTAGTGGCGCTGTCCGCTAGAGCCGCTAGTTTGATCACTTCCAGAGCTTGGCGATCGCCTGAGATATTTTTGGTAACAAATAGGTCTAAATGAGGAAATTGGATTAACAATCGCGCCATTACATTTTCGATTTTGCTAAATCGCGGCAAATTCAAGTGCTGACTTGGTAGCCAACTTTCCAAAATACGATCGCCGATCATTTCCATGATCCATTTACTGCTATTAGGAACAGCAAGCAGATAGCCTAGCTCCGTCCGCACGCGCTCAGCCGCGACCGACTTCAGCCTTGGAGCAAGCTTGATTAACACCTGTCGAGTTAAACCTTCTATCTCAAAGCCCAATTGTGCCGACTGGCGATATCCACGCAATATTCGTAGGGGATCTTCAGCCAAATTTTCAGGATTGACCATTCTAATCCGCTGAGCTTTTAAGTCATCGATGCCCCCAAAAGGATCAATGCAATTTTGTTCAGATAAAAACTCAGGCGCAGTTTGCTCTAACTGATGAGATGCGATCGCGATCGCATTCATACAAAAGTCGCGCCGCCCCAAGTCCGCAACTAAGCTATTACCCATCTGCTGCGCGAAATCTGCCGTGCCGTCGGGAAATACAACTCGTGCAATCTGACGCTCCGCATCTAGCACCACAAATCCTGCCTTATATTTACTAGCGATCGCCCGCGCCGTGGCAACCGCCTTTTCAGGCAGTACAAAATCCAGATCGAGATATTTGCCCTGCCGATGTAAAAGGCGATCTCTTACCCATCCCCCCACAAGATAGGTCGGTGTCGGTAAATCATTAAAGTCAAAGGGAAATCGCTGCAAAATCTATTTACTAGGTAATTACTAAAGTACAAATGGCGGCGCGAAACACCGCACCGCTAATTTTATGCAGGGAAGGGAGTAAAACCCAAGAGGTGAGTGACGGCGCTTCGCGCCGCCACTCACCCTTGGGTTTTGTGTCCTAAAAAGACTGGATAAGGATAGATTTGCCTACTGCTCAGGATAAATTACGACTTCTTGAGCTTCCAGCGAGGTGGGAATATCAAGGGACAACTCTAATTGATCGCCTTGATCTTGTGTATCGTCACAAGGCGGGTCGGTTGGCTGTGAGCTATTGTCAACCAAATCAGCCTCTTCAACTGGTGCAGTTACTAATTCTGGATTAGGTTCCGATGGATTGCTAGCGATGACTGTACTAGGCTGATTAACTTGATCGCTTTGAGACTTATTGGCGACTGTCCTTAGCTTATTAGCGACTTCTAAAGTTCTTTCCTCAACCGTCTCCGTACTTTCTAAGGTAACTTGAGAAATCTTTTCGCCAATAACTTCAGTTTTTTCCTTAGCAGCGATCGCATCCAGCGCCGCTTCCGCCGACAAGTCCATCTCTAATGCTGAAGAATCGCGCTGACCTATCTCCTCATCACTAGGTTCATCAAATAAAGAGATCAGATCAGGCAACTGCTCCCGCACCATCCGAATTGGCAAATTAGCGATTAGAGCAGTCATCCGCTTGTCCGACTCAAGGCGAATATCCAATGAGCCTTCGTCAAGCTCCACGTAACGTGACACCACGCGCATAATCTCATGGCGCATATTGTCAAAAACCTGCGGCTCGATCGCCGCGCGATCATGGGCAAGAATAAATTTTAGACGCTGCCTAACTTTCGTGCCACTGGGAACATTACTTCTCTGAAATAGACGATCAAGCAGTGTGGAAATCATCTCAAACCTCAAGAGTTACCCGTAATCCAGCCTGTTAGCTTAGCAAAAAAACCTTTAGGCGGAGCTTCAAGTTGTAAAAACTCAACATCTTTACCTTCAAGACGCTTGGCTACGTTTTCATAGGCAATTCCAGCCTGAGACAGTTTTTCTGACAACACCAATGGTTCCCCTTTATTGGTGGAAACGATCACCTGTTCATCATCAGGAATTACGCCAATCAGTTTAACTGACAGAATATCCAGCACATCTTCAACGCTCATCATGTCGTTGTTTTTGACCATAGCTGGGCGAATCCGATTAAGTATCAACTTAATGTCAGTAATCCGATTGGCTTCAAGCAAACCGACTACACGGTCAGCATCGCGGACTGCCGATATTTCAGGGGTTGTGACCACAATGGCTTCCTTTGCCCCCGCGATCGCATTTTGAAATCCCGATTCAATTCCCGCAGGGCAATCAATCAGCACATAGTCAAAATATCTGCCCAAAACTTCCACAAGGGCTTTCATATGTGCGGCAGTTATCACCGTTTTATTGCGAGTTTGAGGAGCCGCTAACAACGATAAATTCGGCTGACGCTTATCTTTAACCAAAGCTTGATCGAGCTTACATTCTCTAGCAATTACTTCGAGAGCCGTGTAGACAATACGATTTTCTAAGCCCAATAGCAGGTCAAGATTTCGCAGACCAAAGTCAGCATCAACTAAGACAACTTTGCGACCGAGTTTCGCCAGCGCCATGCCGAGATTTGCTGAAGATGTGGTCTTGCCGACACCACCTTTACCAGAGGTAACAACGATAATGCGACTCATGTTTACGAATTACTGATTAGAAGGGAATAACATTTTAAAGATTGGGGAAAATTTGACAGTACTAACTTTTATTTCTTGAGTAGTAGTCAACAACTTGGACAATCTGAATCACAGGCGTACCTTGCTGACTGACAAAAGCTACTTCTGGAGAAAAGTAAGTGCTAGGGCTTTCCACACGGGCGATCAAACTAGCGATTCTAATTTGAGTAGCATCTAGGTGAGAAGCTAAGACAATTGACTGGGCATTTCCTCTGGATCCAGCATGAGCCATGCCCTTTAGTTTGCCGCAGACAATAATGTCGCCTTCAGAAATTAGCTCTGCACCAGCATTGACATCACCGAACACAATAATACTGCCTGAATGTCTAATTTCGACACCAGATCTCACAGTCATCTTAATGTATAGAGGGTCGTCGATCAGTGCGTTAGGAATGGGGTTGAAGCCGAACAGTTCTCGAAATACGGTTCCTTGCTCGACGCACAGCCCCATGCTGGCGGCATTAATCGCGGTTTGGCGGCGGTTAGTTACAACTGAATGTAGTAAGAGTTGGTGATTTTGTAATGACTCAGATATTTCTTGAAGTTGGCGACTATCGAGGAGGCGATCGCCAGCTTGCAAATACACCTGAGTACGGGGCTTCCATTCATTACCACTTGCTGACACACGCTGCTCAAGCTGCGTCAAGATTTCTGTCCATGTCAGAGCCATCAAGCCCTGATCAGAATTACTAGCAGTTTGCTCAGCATTGCCAAACATCTGGATTAATTTAGTAACTTCTTCTTGCTCCGCTTTAGGACTACTTTGATGTTGACCAAATTCTCGTTGTGTTTTCGGTTCCAATGGCAGAATCAAATTGAGCTTACCTTGTAAAGTTTTAAACCGAACTTGAGATACTTCAGGTTCAGTCGGCTGGGACTGCAAAGCATCTTTTAGGGCTGCCTTCAATGGCTGGAGTTCACCACCTTCAACATCGGCGATCGTCAAGGGCGCAGGGACATTACCAGTGGGGTCGTCATTCGATGGAGTAACCACAACTTCAGGCATTTCCGCATACGACAAATCCCCCGCACTTGGCTGATTCCTAGACAGCGGCGGAGGATTGCTTTTAACGGCTGTGACACGCTCATTTACATTCATGAAGCTTGTTTTCTAAAAAATCTCAAAAAATATAGCTATTGGCGGCGCAGAGCGCTACCAATAGCCTTTGACAAGGCATTTTTGGACAATGATCTAAAACCTATTGTCTGAAAATGCAGTTTACGCGGAGGGTAACAACTGAAGGTTGTTTTCGGAACCACTAATGGATTCTTGCTCGATTACCCGAACTTTGCCATCGTCATCAACATCAACAGTTACCGATGCACCTTCGCGCACTTTACCTGTGAGTATTTCTTCAGCAAGGGAGTCTTCGAGAAGACGCATAATCGCACGGCGTAATGGACGCGCTCCGTAGCTAGGGTTGTAACCTTCTTGGACTAGAAGATCCTTGAAGCGTTCGGTCACGGTCAAGACGATATCCTTGGCAAGCATCCGCTTGAAGAACTCGTTGAGCATGAGGTCAGCGATTTCCTTGACTTCGGGCTTGGTCAATTGACGGAAGACGATGATTTCATCCAAGCGATTCAAGAACTCTGGACGGAAGTATTGTTTTAGTTCTTCGTTAACCAGTGACCTAATGCGGGTATACAACCCATCTTCTTGGCTTGCCGCAAAGTCAAAGCCAAGTCCACCGCCACCTTTTTCGATAACCTTAGAACCAACGTTGGAGGTCATGATCAAAAGGGTGTTTTTGAAGTCCACGGTGCGACCCTTCGAGTCAGTCAAGCGTCCATCTTCTAGGACTTGCAATAGCAAGTTGAAGACATCGGGGTGAGCTTTTTCGATTTCATCGAACAGCACGACAGTGTAGGGTCTGCGGCGCACAGCTTCGGTAAGCTGACCACCCTCGTTGTAGCCGACATAGCCAGGAGGTGAGCCGATCAACTTGGATACGGTGTGGCGCTCCATGTATTCCGACATATCGAGGCGGATCATCGCATCTTCGGAACCGAAGAAGTAAGCGGCGAGAGCCTTGGTTAACTCGGTCTTACCAACACCTGTAGGTCCTGAGAAGATAAAGCTAGCGATCGGGCGATCGGGACTCTTGAGACCGACACGAGCGCGACGAATAGCTCGCGAAATTGCTTTAACGGCTTCATCTTGACCAATCACACGACCATGCAGGGTTTCCTCCATTTGCATGAGCTTGGCTGACTCAGATTCGGTAATCTTGAGAACAGGTACACCTGTCCAAGAACTGACGATGTAGGCAATGTCTTCTTCGGTGACGCGAATTTCAGGCGCATCTTCAAGGGGTGCTTCGGCTTTCTTAGTTTGGCTAAGGGCGCGAATCTTTTGCTTGAGGTCGATTTCCTTGTCACGCAGTTCCGCAGCCTTGTCAAAGTCTTGCTTGCGGACGGCATCATCCTTATCTTTTAGGGCTTGACGCAATTCTTTGTCAAGTTCCTTTGCCGCAGGGGGAAGCTGTGAGTTGATCAGGCGCACGCGTGAACCAGCTTCATCCATCAAGTCGATTGCCTTATCGGGTAAGAAGCGATCGCTGATGTAGCGATCAGCTAACTTAGCGGCGGCAACTAGCGCTTCGTCATCAATCTTGAGCTTGTGGTGTTCTTCGTAGCGCTGACGCAAACCGATCAAAATTTCGATGGTTTCTTCGACGCTAGGCTCACCGACCATGACGGGTTGGAAGCGCCGTTCTAGGGCAGCATCGCGCTCAATGTGCTTACGGTATTCATCGAGGGTGGTTGCGCCGATGCATTGCAGTTCACCACGGGCAAGGGCTGGCTTGAGAATATTCGCAGCATCGATCGCGCCTTCCGCAGCACCTGCACCGATCAAGGTATGTACTTCATCGATTACCAAGATCACATTGCCTGCGGTACGCACTTCTTCCATGATCTTTTTGAGGCGTTCCTCAAACTCACCACGGTATTTTGTACCTGCTACAAGCAAGCCGACATCTAGGGTGACCACCCGCTTTTCTTGCAAAATGTCAGGGATGTCACTGTTAATAATGCGTTGGGCTAAACCTTCGGCGATCGCGGTTTTACCCACCCCAGGTTCACCAATGAGGACTGGATTGTTCTTGGTGCGGCGACCAAGAATTTGGATCACGCGCTCAATTTCTTTCTCACGACCCACGACTGGATCGAGCTTGCCATCTTGAGCAAGCTGGGTCAAATTAGACCCAAATTCATCAAGGGTTGGCGTTTTGGTGCGTCCACCGCTACCACCACCTGCGGATACTTCGGCAGTTTCGCCCAGCATCCTAATTACTTGGGTGCGAACCTTGGATAGGTCTACGCCGAGGTTTTCTAAAACTCTAGCCGCTACACCTTCGCCTTCGCGAATTAGTCCTAGCAACAAATGCTCAGTACCGATATAGTTGTGTCCTAACTGGCGAGCTTCTTCTAAGGACAACTCTAGGACTCTCTTGGCGCGAGGAGTGAAAGGAATTTCGACGGCGACAAAACCAGAGCCGCGTCCGATGATCTTTTCAACCTCAATGCGAGCGTCTTTGAGGTTTACACCCATGGACTTGAGTACTTTGGCGGCAACGCCAGTTCCTTCTCCGATTAGACCCAACAGGATTTGCTCTGTGCCGACAAAGTTATGACCGAGGCGGCGAGCTTCCTCTTGAGCCAGCATGATTACTTTAATTGCTTTTTCTGTAAAGCGTTCAAACATGGCATTACCCCATACTTTGCTGCGTTCTGGTTAAGGTTAATACTAGCACAGCCATAGCAGCATTCTGTGTGTACGGATCTCACTCCTTTTTAACCAAAACTTAAAGATATGTCTTAGGAATAATCTTTAATTTTCACTGGCTATTTAGCTTCATATTTTTAGGATTTTGTTGCCTATGCAACTGATTTAGAAGAACGCTTTGCTGTAAGGCAAATCCAGAATCTCTAATCGGGCAGGATGCCCGCGCCACGATGTGAGAATTTGAAATTTTGTAGGTCAGACAGGATGCCTGACGCGCCCAAGAATTGTTATTGCAGCGCAAAGCGCGGCAATACAGCCTGTTGAGGCTTTGAGTGGTACAGAGAAATTGTGGGAAGCGGCGCTCCGCACCGCTTCCCACAATTTCTTTGGGTTTTAATTAAGCGCAAGTAGAAACAATCCCAAGATGCTTATGCAAAAAGGCTAGCAGCCGATTTTTCGGAAGATGAATTAAAAGAATTGCTAAGTTTGTCTAAGCAACCTCTGATGAAAAAGTTTTTGCAGTCTGAGTTCAGAGCTTATGAGATTGATACATCTAAGCAAAGGTTCAAAATGGGATTTGAATTTATTATGAGGGCAAAGTAAACTTGCCAGCAGATTAGTAGCTACGCTTGGCGCTAATCCATAGAAGCGATGCTTAGCATCGCTTCTATGGACTTTTGAGGTCTAAGTAAGCGATCGCACTGTCACGATTGCTGATCATTCCATTAAGTTTGGCAAGGCGCAAATTTTGCAATATTTCCCCCATTTGTTTGCCTGATGGGTAGCCCAGATTTTTAAGATCTGATCCTGTTAAGGGAGATTTGATCATTTGCCAATGAGTGAGATATTTTCCAATGCTGCGCCAATAGTCTCGATCAAGTTTTGCGGCGGCGAGGATTAAGGTCTGGTTATCAAATTTTTCGAGGTGTTGGCATATTTCCGAGGTTGGGGGATGAGCTTTTAAAAATTTGGGGAAGCTTTCCAAGAGTTCAGCAAGTTTGGTAAGTCTAATTTTTTGTTCAGTTGTCAATCCCAAGTCGATTTGAAGCGCGATCGCAGGATTTAGATAGGACAGCAAAAGTTCTAGCCCCAAAGTTAGTGGGGATATTGCCCCATAGTTTTTGGGATTTTGGCGCTTGAGAGATTTTAGCCAATATTGCGATCGCCGCAATTGGTGTTTAAAGCTGTCAGCGGGATCGTTTGGCAACTGCAAACTGGGATCGATGCAGCGCAAAATATCTAATTTTTGTAAGGTTTCAAACATTTGGGCGGACTTAGGTTCTGCAAGGATATAGAGCAGTTCGGAACGTAATCGCGCTCCGCCGATCGCGTCATGGACTCCACTGGAGGTTGTGGCGATAATGTCTGCGTAAGTTTCAGGGGCGATCGCCAAATCCAGGCGCACTGCAAACCTGACTACCCGAAAGAGGCGGCGCGGATCTTCGATAAAGCTGCCTTGACGAATGGCGCGTACTTGTCGGCGGGCGAGGTCGCCTAAGCCATCAAATTGATCGATCACTTCACTCTTTGTTCCTTGCTCTCGGTCTAGCTGTACTGCAAGGGCATTGATCGTAAAGTCGCGCCGATAGAGATCTTGATCAATGGTGGTTGCTTCTACCTGCGGATTTGCGCCAGCATAGGCATAGACTTCGCGACGCGCTGTGGCTAAGTCGATCGCAAATTCATGGTCAGTTGCGGATGCTTGCCAATGGATTTCCGCAGTTTGAAATTTTTCATGGATTTGTAATTTTGTCTCTGGGAAAAGTTGGTGCAAAGCGATCGCCACTTTAATTCCTGCGCCTACGGCTCCATCAAAAACTAAGTCAAGATCCTTGGGAAAAGAATTTTGTGGAGCTTTAATTTGATTTCTCTGTTGGCTCAAAATCGCATCACGGACTATTCCCCCCACTGCAAAGGCTCGCAAGTTTAGATCCCTTGCAATATCGGTAATTGTTAAAATTACCTGCCATTGCAAAGGACTAAAAAAACGCTCAAAGTTGGTTAAGTACATAGCGGTCTAAGTAATGATTTTGAGCGGTTTAAGTTAGCGCTAGGAACCGATTTTTGAGGGAGCGGCGAAGCCGCTCCCTCAAAAATCGGTTCCTTATTTTACGGCACAGCCCTTACGATATGACTAGAAATTGCTTGGATTTAGAAATTATATGAACTATTTAGTCAGTGTTTGGAGCGATCGCATGAAGGCTGAGGAAGTTTACACGCGCCTAGAGTCAGAAAAATTTCCGATGGAAGCTATTTCTATTCTAGGAAAGGGCTACAAAAGTGCTGAAGAATTTGGCTTCATTGATCCGATTGTCCAAGGACGTAAGCAAGCTTTTTTGATGTCCTATTGGCTGGTTCCCTTTGGATTTTTCTCAGGAGTTGGATTTAGCCTCGTCACTGATTTACATACCTTTGCTTGGGCAGGGGCGATCGGCAACCATGCGATTGGTGGTTTATTGGGAGCCTTTGGCGGCGCGATGGGTAGTATTTTTGTGGGCGGCGGCGTTGGCGTGGCGACTAGCAGCGACTCTGTGCCACTGCGTAATCGCCTTGATGAAGGTAAATATTTGATTGTTGTCCAAGGCACTGATCAGCAAGTGGTTCGCGCTAATCAAATTATGCGTCCATTGCGTCCTGAAAATATCCAAGGATATATTGCCCCTTAACCCAAACCGAGAGAAATTTTAAAAGCGTTGCTTCGCAACGCTTTTAAAATTTCTCTCGGTTTTGATTAAGCGAAAAGCTTTGTAATGGCGGCGCATCGCGCCGCCATTTATTCAACTCTGGTGGAAACTAATCTCAATTCTGAGGGGATCGCATCCGTTGATTCATCAAATTCTAAGAGTGTTTCCTTGGTTGGTAAATATCCTGATTCACCGAAGGAAATCAACATTCTCTGCAAAGCAATCCACACCTCAGACTCAAACTCCCAATCGTAACGAGAGCTGGCGCGACCCGCGATCGCCCTCAAAGCCCAAAAATAACTATTTCTGACAATTGAGCCTTGCTTATTGTATTTGGGGACATCTTCGCGATGGATAAATAAAACCTCGTTATCAATTTTGACCCGCATTATTTTTTCGTTTTAGATAGCTACAGGACTTTTGCAATAGTGAGCGGCGCTCACTATTGCGCTAGTAAAATTTCTTGACTAAAATCTTGTACTTTTTGGAACTGATAAAAGCCCATAATTGCGCCCCAAATTGCTGCACCAGTATCAGGATTTACGCCGCGATCGCCACTCCAAAAGCTATTTTCTGTAACCTCAAAGCCTAGAACCACCTGCCTCATTTCATTCATATACTGAAAGTAGCAATTAGCATCTTCAGGCATAGTCGCCTTGTAACTGCCATTCTCAAAATTTACATTTAACAGACAACCACTGAGCGGTTCAAGGTCATTGCTGGCAATCTGATTAAGGCGATCGCGATTTTTGCCAGCCCCGACCCACGCACTTGGCTCTTTAAAACCCCAATACTTAACCTGAATCTTGCCATCAGTTTCCACAAATTGCAAAATACGCTGACGATAGGCGCGATCGCGATCTAACGCATTTGCCTGTTCCGCAAATAGAGCCACGCTATTTAAGACAGCCCAAGGGATAGGACGCTGCCACCAAACTAAGTTTACAAACCAAGCAGGTTCATCAAGGGATTGCTGACGGTTGCTAAATTCTCCCGATAGCCAAGATGTAAGCTGTAAAAGTTGGTTACTCATAATGTGTGACCTCAAAAAAATAGCAATGGCGGCGCATCGCGCCGCCATTGCTATTTTTGGGAATTACTCAACCGCCGCTGCGACTTCTTCGATAGGGGCTTCGGCATCAGGAATATCTTCTGCATCTTCTGCTTCGACAACTTCAGGCTCTAGCTTGAGGGTCATGTAACGAATTACATCGTCAGCAAGACGCATACTCTTTTCTAGGCTTTCAATGGTGCTGGGAGTTGCCGAGTAGTTTAACTGAATATAGATACCTTCGCGATGTCCCTTGATGTCATAGGCAAGTCTTCTGCGACCGCGATGTTGAATGGTAATGTCTTCAGCTTCTTGCTGTACCAAAAATTCTTGGTATTTGGCGATCGCCGCATCTGCTTCCTGATCGGGAAGGTCAGGGCGCAGGATATACATGGTTTCGTACAAACGTTTGACAGTCATTTTGTTAGTTCCTTACGGGCTTGGTTAGGCTTCTTTTTTATGGAAATTTGAAGCAAGGATTAACGATTGTATCGCTTTGTAGCGGATATTTCTAGTTAGTACCAAATAAAGAAATGGCTCCGCCATTTCTTTATTAAAAAACCTTTACTGGGTTTGGCTTTCAATACACAAACGTTTGACAGCGCTTTGCGCCATTCTAAAAACCAGAGGTGGTTCTGCTCGCTACGCGAGCAGAACCACCTCTGGTTTTTAGGTTACTTATGCCTAGCTACTTACATTGTTTGTGAATTGGGATTACAGCGCTTTGCGCCTAAACCCGAACCAATAATAAATATGAAAGCGTTGCTTCGCAACGCTTTCATATTTATTATTGGTTTGACAAATGTTGTAAGTAAGCGCATAAGGCGTAGAAATATATATTCTAAAAAAATTACTTTGCCACTTTCGCAAATTAATACAAGTAGAAGGCTAGCGCGTAAAAATATTCTGCATAATCATCATATTGCTAGGGCATAATCTAAGATAAATGATATAAAATAGAATTTAAAGCGCATTAAAAAATAAGTAATTTCTCAGTGAAAACTATGAGCATAGCCACCAAACCCATAACCAAAGTCCTGATTGTAGAAGATGAGCTAGTGGCGGCAAATGCACTCTCAGACGGGCTTACAGATATGGGTTATGAAGTGCTAGACATTGCTGATAGTAGTCATGACGCGATCGCCTTAATTCATGGTCAAGTACCTGATGTTGTGTTAATGGATATTAAATTAAGGGGAGAAAGCAGTGGTATTGCAGCAGCGTATGAGATTCACAAAATCTCCTCAGTACCCATAATTTATTTGACCGCTTTTAATGATCCAGACACATTAGAGGAGGCGATCGCCTCTTCGCCCTATGGCTACCTCACCAAGCCTCTACGTTACACCGAGGTAAACATGGCGATTATCTTGGCTTTGAGAAAATATCATGAGAATAAAATCCTTAAAGAAGCCTTAGACAAGGAAAAAGAATTACACATACTCAAGTCAAGAATATTGGCAATGGCATCCCATGAATTTTCCACGCCAATGTCAGTAATTAGACTATTAGTTTGGAAATTACAAAATTTTGAAGATCAGATTACTAAGGAGAGTCGAGCTAAAAATCTTGCCTCTATCCAATCGGCAATCAAAGATATTAATTGGCTGCTGGAAGAAGTAAAATTTATTTCCTGTTCTGAATCTGGGGAATTTCCCTTTCACCCTGAACAGCTTGATGTGATTACCTATTGCCAGCAGCTTATTGAGGGATTACAAACTGATGGTCAAACCCGTAAATGTCGCATTAGTTTTCATAGTCATGGTCAATGTAAGTCCCTAAAAATTGACAAAAAGTTGCTATGGCATATTCTCATGAACCTAGTATCTAATGCGATTAAATATTCCTATGAAGGCGGCGCGATCGATGTAGAAGTAAAGTGTGATCAGGAACATTTAACTTTAAATATTTGTGATCATGGCATTGGCATTCCTCCTGAATATCTCAATAATTTATTCCTGCCATTTTTGAGGGCGGAGAATGTGGGAAATGTCAAAGGACTAGGGATGGGTTTATATATTGTTAAGCAAGCTGTGGAAGCTCATCATGGCAAAATCGAGGTCGAGAGTGAAGTCAATGTAGGAACTAAGTTCACCTTGTATTTACCTTCAGCGTAAACAGAAAGCCAAAAGGCTGATTCGCACGCGAAACGGGCGAATCAGCCTTTTGGAGATTACACGCTAACGGCTAGTGATTCTATAACATTGCTTTGTTGATCTTTCCCTTCTTCAGAGCTAGGCAACTCACAGCGATCTTGGTAAACGCTGAGGTCGAACCAAAAAGTACTGCCTACGCCAACTTCACTTTTGATATTTACAGCACTGTGATGCTTCTCAATAATATTGCGGACGATCGATAGCCCTAGCCCAGTGCCCTCAAGGGTATGCACCTTATCTTCGACACGGAAAAATCGGTCAAAAATGCGATCGCAATCTTCCGCAGGGATGCCATAGCCCGTATCCTCAACCTCGACTCGCACATAGTTGACAATGCGATGGGGTTGGGTCGTAGTTTGATCTTGATAGGGGTAGGCGCGAATGATGACCTTGCCACCTGACTCGGTGAATTTGAGCGCATTGCCAACCAAATTATATAAAACCTGCAAAATCAGATCGTAATTGCCCCAAATTCTTTCGATGCCCGTAACCACCTCATAGGTTAGTTCAATGCCTTTAGAAGAAGCATTGAGCTTGTAAGTACGGATGGTCTGCTCGATGGTTTCGGACAAATCAATCGCCGTGAAGTGATATTGACGACCCGACTCTAAGCGCGATAGATCAAGGACATCATTTACTAAGCGCGTGAGGCGATCGGTTTCATTATTTGCCGTCTCCAAAAATTCTTTTTTCTGGTCTTCGCTCAGTTCGTCCCCATATTCATGCAGAGTTTCGATAAATGACTTGATATTAAATAACGGTGTCCGCAATTCATGACTAACATTACTAATAAAGCGACTTTGGGCGGCGTTTAACTCAACTTCGCGAGTTATATCCTGAATCGTAATCGCGATGCCCTTAATTGCATTACTAGAACTCAACACACTGGTAATCCAAATCCTAAAAGCATGGGCAAGTACAGAGTCCTTATCCCCCGAAGCCATAATCCTAAATTCGCCGCCTTCCCGCTCACCCATGGCAATCTGCATCAGCGATCGCCCCAAATCTTCACTGAGTCGTTCGGGCAGAATATTTAAGATGCTCTTACCCTTAACACTATTGGCTTCCCAGTCCTGTTCCCAGCCCATGATCTTGATCGCCGCAGGATTAGCCAGTACAACTTGCATCTCCGAATCAAGTAACAAAGCGCCATCGGCGATCGTGGAAACTAAGGTTTCTAGCTTTGCCTTTTGAGCGGTTAATTCTTCAATATTCTGCTCTTCATATTTTTTGAGACGTTGCGCCATCTCGTTAAAACTGCGAATTAACTCCCCTAATTCGCCGCCAAAGGGCAAATCAATTCTTTGCTTAAAGTTACCGCTAGCGATATTTTGCACCCCTGCCACCAATTCCCGTAGTGGTCTGGTGATCGTCACCGAATTTGAAGCGGCTCCCAAGATCACCATTGCCCAAATTGACACAAATACTGCCGTAGTTACATCTAAGGTCAGGCTCGATGAAGCGACAGCGGTGGGATTGGGGTTAATTCCGATCGCCACGATCCCCAAAGCCTTGCCCTCAGACTGTAAATTCACAAAAATATCGGTAACTTCGCCCTGTGGCGTGATGTGTTGGCGCACCAGAGGGCGATCGGGACGAGACATCGGGTCTTCGGGGAGTTGGATGCGCCGCCTGATGCTCAGGGAGTTTTGCACCTCATTGGAGGTAAAGGGAATGCCGTAAAAAATCTCCCCATCTACATCGGCAAAAAGAATGTAACGAATGCTGGAGCTACTGTCATAAAACTCCCTAGATAAACGGGTTAACTCCCCTAGATCGTTTTTGGCAACTAAGGGGGCAACATTGGCAGCAAGAAGCAGTCCCAAATCTTTACCAAAGCGCGTATCATTGAGGCGAGCATCGGTCTGAATATCATTGACTGCCCAAAACGTGACCGCACTCATGAGCAAAGATACCAACAGAGTAATCAAAGCCATCAGCTTTGTTTGCAATGAGAACTCTGTCCACCAGCGCTTGGGGATGTTATAAATTTGAGGCAAAAAGTTCATCTTTTTGTTGGCATTTGTTTGGTTATTTGGATGATTTATCGTTTAATATGTGCGATCGAAACGCAAGGATGAGGATCTCAAGATGGATGAGGCTAGCATTATCAATGCGCTACAGGATGGGCTGAAAGACTACAACGTAAAAACCCAGATCCGCCGCAAAGGTTCTCAACTGCACGTTCTGGTAACGCGGGATGAAAATACCGAATGTGATTACGACTCTCTCTATAGTATTGTGAAACGTCGTATCGATGAACTAGCGATCGCAGGCGCGAGTGAATTAGTGGTTTACGGTCGATTGACTGGCGATCGGCATCCCGAATGGCAAAAATCCGCCGAAATAAAACTGCCTTTGCCTCTGATAGAGCTAGACCTTGATGAGTTGGAAGACATCAGAAGGGAAAGGGGCGATCAGGCGATCTCCATTACCGAAGATGAAACTTTGCTGCAAGGCAACAAGCCTGAGGTTGAATTTAGCAATGAGTATAGCAGCCTCAAAGCCAGTCTTGAAGAAGATCTTAGGGCTGCCAATGGAATGGTGAGCCAAGAAGAAGCATTTAAGTTAAGCAATAAAGAAAATATACAGGCTGCTCTGCAAGAAGACTTGGAAGAAGATCTCCCAGAAAATTTAAGTGAAGAGTTTAGCGATGAATATAAAAAACTAGAAGAAGATCTGCTGACTAATTTTGATAGCGACTTAGAAGAGATGGACTTGGATAGCTTGGCGATCGCCAATGATGATGGAGAAAGCTTTGAATCAATCAGTGCCGCCATTAGCAATATGCAGGGGGCGAAGGCGAGCCAAGATGCAGAATTTGATCTGCATAGCCCAGATTTTAATAGTTTCTCAGTGGTGACGCTTGATCCTGCTAGCTTGAAATCGCCAGAGCAAGTAGCAGTGCCAAGTGTGGAAATCATCAGTGATGACTTTAGTATTAGCGCACCGACTGTCGCGAATTATTATGTCCCCATGCCGCCACCACCACCCACCAGACGGAAGGTGACTGACAAAGCCGAGCAAGTTGCTCAAAACAATAGTCAAAAAAACGACAAGATCAATGATTCTCGCCCTAAGCGGATCAAATTAGCCAATCCCATTCGGATCAATACAGTATCGCTTGCTGTCGGTATGGTCATGGTTTCTGTGTTGGGGATCTGTGCATGGCTAGTGTGGGATCGCTCGGTGCAGCAGCGCTATTTGGCGGATGCGCGTGACCTCGAAAACCTCAGCCTTGATCCTCAAAAAATCAAAATTCCTTCGGTGCTAGCCGATACGCGCAATAAAATTCAGAGTGCGATCGCCCAGTTGGAGTTGATCCCCGATCGCCCTGCATCGCTGTATAGCGAAGCTCAAGTTGAAATTAAGAATCTCAAGCCTAAGTTAGTCGCCTTTGATCGCCGCGTCACCATCGAATATGCCGCAAATAGCAACTTGGAGTTGGCAAAGAAAAGCACTCTAGACGCAGCCCTGATGGTACAAAGTCCACCACATACTTCTGAGGTATGGAAATCAGCTCAGGCAAAGCGTCAAGAGGCAATTAAAGCTCTTGAGTCCATTGATCCTGAGTCTTCTATGTATGCCCAAGCGCAAACTCGTCTAAAAACCTATCGCGCTGAACTCGTCCAGATTGGTAAGTGGGTCGATATTCAGGTCAGAGCCGAATCGATCGCGGGTGATATCCGCCCTGCGATCGCCACGCAAATTCAACAACTCAAATCCGATCCATCAGGCAAAGAAAATTTCTTAAAGCGTTGTTCGACAATCTTGCAGCCTGAGATTTCTAGCACCGAGGCACAAAGATTGGGCTTAACGGTTAACAATCTGACTGGTTATCTCTGCGCCTATTATTGGGATTTGTAAAATATGACTTATTCCCTCAGAATCGCCGATATGGTGGAAAGCGATCGCCCGCGTGAGCGCTTGCTGAGCCAAGGTGTCCGCAGTCTATCTAATGCGGAATTAATTGCGATCTTGTTGGGGACAGGACAGGGGGCAGGCAAACTGTCGGCGGTGGGTTTGGGACAATTAATTTTACAAACCATTGGCAAAGATCGCACCAGTGATCCTGTGGCAGCTTTGCAGAGCATATCACCGCAAGAGTTGATGCAAATCGAGGGGGTGGGACCCGCGAAGGCGACAGCAATTTTGGCGGCGATCGAGTTGGGTAAACGCGCCCTCTATGCCAAGCCCCCTGATTTGACGGAAGTAACTGCCCCATCGGTTGCCGCCGCCGCCTTGAGTCAAGACCTGATGTGGCAGTCGCAGGAGCGGCTGGCGGTGGTGATGATGGACAATAAAAATCGCATCATTGCCCAAAGAATTATCACGATTGGCACGGCGACAGAAACCCTTGCTCACCCCCGCGATATTTTTCGCGAAGTTTTAAAATGTGGCGCGGTGCGGCTAATCTTGGCGCACAACCACCCCTCGGGCAATACCAATCCTAGCCCCGAAGATTTGAAGCTCACCCGCCAACTCCTCGAAGCCGCAAGAATGCTAAATCTTCCGTTGATAGATCATTTAATTTTGGGTAATGGTAGTTTTTCAAGCATTCGCGAATTGTCAACACTCTGGGAAGAAATTCCTCAAGCAGAGTAATACCAAGATAAATCTATCGTTTGAATACTGATGAGACAACTGTGATCACCGTAGCACTGGCAATTAAGCCAAAAGCCAAGCTAACTAATGATTGTGTCGCTTGTTGATAATTGGTAAACCGATCATTAAACCTTTCATTGTCTTTAGCAACCTGTCCAACATCAGCATCAATTTTGTCCAATCGGTCTAAGACCTGTTTTTGAAAGTCATCTTGTGTCATCTATTTAGCTCCTCTGCCCTTTACGCGATAAACCATTAAATCCTGTACTAAATACAGCGCTTTGCGCTTAATTAGAACCCAGAGAAATTTTTGAAAGCGGCGCTCCGCGCCGCTTTCAAAAATTTCTCTATACTACTCAAAGCCTCAATAGACTGTAACAGCATGAACAACTTGCGTTTGTCCACTTGCATTACCTATAACCATGGATTGGTCTTTAGGCTTCGATCACATCAATAATAAATCCATAGCCGCTGACGCGCTGCCCCACGCGAATCTTGCAGCCTCGGCGCGTCTCAATCCGACCATCCACCTCTATCTCCCCATCGATGATCATCAGTTTGGCAACGCCGCCTGTATCCGCCACACCGCAAATTTTTAATAAGTTGCCCAAAGTAATGTATTCGCTAGCGAGTTGAAATTTTTCGTGGGTTAGTTCTTGCATAGGGCTAATCAGTTGTTTTTAGTCATGATAGAGTGGCGCGCGATGCGCCACCTCTCTATCATTGTGCTAATAATGGCGCAAAGCGCCATTACTTCATTGGGTTGTCGCATTTTCTAGTCCTGTGGCTTTACCTGCTTTGCGGAGGCGATCGCTTTCGGGTTCCATCCACGAAAAGACAAAATGACTCAGACATTTAAGTTTGGGCTGCTTGGCAAGGATGGCTTGAGTTTGGATCTCAAAACTGGCGTGACTATCAAAACTCTGCCCCCAAGTACCTGCCAAAATTGGACAAACTAAAGTTTCGGGCGCAGACTGGCGCACAACTTCGGCAACTTGATCGGCGACGCATTTGCCATCATCACAAATAGCATAGGTCATCGCATGGCGCTCCATGAACTTAGGAAAACGATCCCAAGGTTGCATTTTGGGATCGTATTTGCCCGACTCACTACGGTTTCCTGCGGGGAAAAAGACTGTGCCGATGGGAATATTATTTTGCTGAAGTGGGGCGGTTACGGTATCAACAAAGCTAAGTACACCTTGATAAGCGTGGTTGGTGGCAATGTTCCACAGCAAGTTTTGGGCGATCGCCAAGGTCTTGGGTAAATTTTTGATATTGGTGGGCGGTACTTTGGCGGTGGCGGTTAATTTCTGTTCGGTTTGGACAATATCATCGGCGGTAATTTTGCCATTTTCCAGATAAATTGCCATAAGCTCCCTTACATGGCGATCGCCGATGCTATTTAAAAGCGCCGCTTTTGAAGATTGTCCATAGATCCAAAGTTGTTTAACGTTATCAATCAAGGCTCCTGTCGGCGTGGTGGGATAGCGCACATAGTCAAACACCATTCCGTCAGGTTGGCGTTTCATGAGGGCTTTGACCAAGTTGGTCAGGTCATTTCTGGCGATCGCGCTGTAAGGATCGATAAATAGGTGATCTGCTTCGTAGGCATCTTCATAAAAAGCACGACCATTGCTGACTTGAGCGCGATCAAAATTGGTTTTAGCTATGCTATTTTCACCATCGACATTAATTGCCAAAGCCGCTGCCTTACCACTGATTTCGCTATAGCCATAGCCAAAGTTCATCGCAAAAGTCCAGCCATAAACCTTGATACCGCGTTCTCTGCCCAAGGCGATCGCCTTTTGTAATAGGTCATAATCGGCAGCCACTTCCCCTTTGTTGACCGCCTCTTCCATCACCGATCGCCAAGGTGTAGGATTATCCGCCACAGGCAGCAAGACCCGACCATCATAAAAAGCTTCAATAAAAACTTGGTTGTAACCACGATTGGCAACTTTATCAAACACATCTTCTAATACGCCAGCCTTAGCATCATTGGGATAAAGCCGCACCCAAGTTGCTTGCGTTTGCGGAAAGTTGCGATCGCGGCAAGCTTGTAATTCTGATTTATGTTTTTGCAATATGGCTTGATATTGCGATCGCGCTGAAAGATTACTCGGTTCCTTAATCAAAGCCAGCTTTCGCAGTTCATGTTTTTGCAAAATTTCTGCATTTTTACTGACATCACAACTAGGATTTCCCCATAGATTTTTGCTGGGCAAGTCGCCCGCCATTGCCTTGAGGACAATCATCGGACTAAAAAAACAAAGACAGGCGATCGGCAAATATAGGGCAAGAGAACTGATTTTTGGTGGCGCGGCTTTGCCACGCCACCAAAAATCTAGTTCTTCACTAAATTTGTTCGAGTATTTTAGGTATTTCATAAAATCTAATTTTTCTTTGCTAGTACGAATTTGTGATGGCGTAACTTTGCCGTAACCTTGAGTAATTCTTAAAAGTAGCGCTTCCTGCCATTTTAAAAAATTACTTAATAGCCTCACTCAGTCAGCCCAAAGCGCTGTAATAATGTGGCACACTGACAACTGTATTTCATGGCGCTCTTCACTATGCTTCACAACCCCACCCGATTTAAGCCTAGCCCAATCGAAGACGACTCTGAAGAGAATGAAGAGGAGTTGGAAGTTTATGACTTTAATGAGCCAGAGCCTGGCAGCCCTCCTGGAACACTAATCATTGATGAAGATGCCAGTATTCCCAATATTTTCTTGATTGATTACAATGCCGAAGAAGCGCTGGGGATTCAGCTGGCTACGCCTGAAGAATGTATTCCCTATCTTGATAGTCAATCAGTTTCGTGGGTTGATGTGCAGGGTTTAGGGTCAGAAGATGTCCTCAAGCGTTTGGGAAATGTGTTTGGCTTGCATGAGTTGGTGCTAGAAGACATTGTGAATATTCCGCAACGTCCCAAGGTGGAAAGTTTTGAAGATCAAGAACTAATTATTCTGCACATGGTGACCAGCCGTGATGATGGCATCGGGTTTTATGACGAACAAGTAAGTTTAATTTTGGGAAAAAACTATATCTTGACAGTTCAAGAAGAACCTGAAAATGATGTGTTTGAGCCAATTCGTCAAAGAATACATCGCAATCGTGGGGTGATCCGATCGCAAAAGTCCGATTACCTTGCCTATACCCTCATCGATGCGATCGTGGATGGCTTTTTCCCAGTTCTCGAAGATTACGGCGAACGCCTTGAAGATCTCCAAGATGAGGTTGTGGATAAGCCCACCAGACAGACTTTAGACAAAATTCATAAAATTAAACGGGAACTTTTACTATTACGGCGAGCTATCTGGCCACAACGGGATGCGATTAATAGTTTGATTCGCGAAGAAAGCCCTTTAATTGATCGGGAAGTGCGCGTGTTTTTACGTGACTGCTATGACCACACCGTACAGGTGATGGACATGGTCGAGACTTACCGTGAACTGGCGGCTAACTTGATGGATATTTATCTATCATCTTTGAGTAATAGCACCAACGAGGTGATGCGCTTTTTAACCGTGATTTCGACAGTATTCATTCCGCTTACCTTTGTATCGGGAGTGTATGGAATGAACTTCGATACCAGTATTCCTGGAAATATGCCCGAGTTGACCATGCCCCTTGGCTATCCCATGTTTTGGGTTTTGATTAGTTGCATATCTGGTGGGCTGCTATTTTTCTTCTGGAAAAAAGGATGGCTATTTAGTCCCAAATAATTCCCAAAAAGCGAGTGGCGCTCAGACCACAATAATTTTGAAAGCGTTGCAATGCAACGCTTTCAAAATTATTGTGGTTTATTGGCGCGGCGAAGCCGCGCTAATAAATATAATTCTCATAAAACCCATCATGCTACTTCCCCCAAATAAAGGACGCAGATTGCAAAGAGTGACCTTAAAAGCCGATCAAGTGGCGATCGCTTTACAGGTAGATCAAGCGATCGCCCTCCTTCCCGAGCAGAGCAATTATCTAGGCAATGTCCTGCGACTGGAAACAGGGTCAAAGTTTATTGCCCTTGATCGGAGCGGTGGTTGGTGGCTAGCCCAACTAATCGATCATGGTAGAGCCGCCAAAATTATCGGCAAATTAGAAAATAATTCTGAGCTAATTGCTCCCATTACCCTTGGTATTGCCATGCCCAAGGGCAATCACATTGAGGATGTAATTCGCCAGACCACCGAGCTAGGCATAGAGCAGATTATGCCTTTATTTAGCGATCGCACGATCATCAAATCGGGTACAGAAATCGGCAACCAAAAGCGCGATCGCTGGCAACGCATCGCCGAAGAAGCTGCCGAGTTGTCGATGCGTACGCATATTCCTAAAGTGCATACTCCCAAAACTTTAGAAACTTGGCTGAATATTTTTGGCGAGGCTGTGCCGCAGCAGCAAAAATCTATTGGTTTTATTGCCGTCACCAAGCCTGACGCGCCCCACTTGTTAACCTGCTTACAAAAATATTTAAAATCAGAAATCTTACCCATCGCGATCGCCACTGGTTGCGAAGGCGGCTGGACAGAGCGCGAAGAAGCAATGGCGATCGCGGCGGGATTTATGCCTGTGTCTCTGGGCGATCGGGTGTTGTCTGCGGTAACAGCGCCAGTGGTAGCATTGTCCATAGTTGGCGCTTACCTCGATACGCATGAATACGAATCAAACCCAAATTCAGTCGCAAGTTTCCCTGATGCGGCAACAGACCATCGCCCTCAGGACGAGTGGTAAAAAGCTGCACAATATCACCAGTCAAGTATCCGCAGTTTTGGCACAGTCTGGGATCACCACAGGGCTGTGCAATGTATTTTTGCGTCACACATCGGCTAGTTTAATCATCCAAGAAAATGCTGATCCCGATGTATTGGCTGACCTTGAAACATTCTTTTCAAAACTGATCCCCGAAGATGCCAGTCAATATCGCCACACTTTCGAAGGTGTCGATGATATGCCCTCTCATATCCGCAGCGCCCTAACGAAAACCTCAGAAACTATCCCGATTTCCAATGGTAAACTTGCCCTCGGCACTTGGCAAGGAATATTTGTTTGGGAGCATCGCAACCTTGGGCATACTCGCGAAGTCTTGGTTCACATCACAGGATGCTAGCCGCAGCGATTGGCGCTGACTTACCCCCATAAGTTCATCGCGGCAAAGCCGCGCTCACTTATAGAAATTACTCAACGAGCTGTATTTGGATGAAGTCATTAAAAAAAACACGATCTAATCGACCCCATACAGCGCACAATCGCAAAAAATGGCTGCGGGGTTTTCAGTGGCTTTTACCTGGATTATTTGTCAAGCGTTGGCTATTTGTCAGCATTGTTGGGATCGTGCTAATCGTATTGGGCATTGCCATTTCCGCAAGGCTAACCCCAGTTTTATTTATATCTCGTTTAATTAGTACCGCGATCGACACTCTAGTTGCGATTATGCCCCGCAATATGAGTGGACCGATCGCCCTCATTTTTGGAGTTGGGTTACTGTGGCTCGGACAAAAACGCGCCCTCGGCTCGATCACGCAAGTTTTAATGCCCGATCAAGACAAAGAACTACTTGACCTATTAGTTTCCCATCGCAAGCTAAATCGCGGCCCCCGCATCGTCACTGTCGGCGGCGGCACGGGCTTATCGAACCTGTTGCGAGGACTAAAAAAATACAGTGCCAATATTACGGCGATCGTCACTGTGGCTGATGATGGCGGCTCCTCGGGTCGCTTGCGCCGCGAATATGGGGTGCTGCCCCCAGGCGACATTCGCAATTGTCTCGCGGCGCTCGCCGACGAAGAAAAATTAGTCACCGAGCTATTCCAATATCGCTTTAAAACAGGTGAAGGGCTAACAGGGCATAGCTTTGGTAATTTATTTCTAACCGCGATGAGCGAGGTGACAGGGGATCTCGAAAAGGCGATCGCCGCTAGCTCTCAAGTACTAGCAGTGCGCGGACGAGTATTACCCGCCACCTTAGACCACATGGTGCTATGGGCAGAATTTGAGGATGGTCGCTATGTGGAAGGCGAGTCAAATATTCCTGAAGCGCGGGGTAAAATCAAATACTTTGGCTCTAAGCCTGACAATCCCAAAGGATTACCCCAAGCGATCGAAGATATTAAAGAAGCAGACTTAATCGTGATTGGTCCTGGAAGCCTCTATACAAGCATTATTCCCAACTTGCTAGTACCCGAAATTCTCCAAGCATTATGCGATCGCACTGTGCCATCAATCTACCTTTGTAATATCATGAGTCAAGTGGGCGAAACTGATGGTTATGCCGTATCTGACTATGTAAAAGTCTTAGATGATTTAGCAGGAATCCGATTGTTTGATGTGGTCTTAGTGCAGAGAGATCAACCTTCAGAGCGATCTCTAAATCATTACGCATCTTTTGGATCGCACTTTACAGAGCTAGATCGCCATAATTTGGCAACGATGAACTGTCCAATCTTGACCGCAAATGTAATGCTAGAAAAAAGTAACGGCACTGTCTGCCATGACTCCGAAAAACTAGCAGGGGTGATTATGCGTTGGTATAACCGTCAGTAGTCTGCCCAAGTCTTCTAAACTTCAGATAGATTTGTCAGTGATCCAGAAATATCAGATCCAGCTTAACAGCGACATTTATACCCTTTCAAAGTTGCAAGGGTGGTTTCAGCAATTTCAAAATTTATTACCAAAGCAAGCTTGGATGCAATGCAACTTGGTACTTGTTGAAGTTTTCACAAATGTTGTGTCCTACGCCCACGAAAAATTACCAGAAGAGACACCCATCGATATCGAGCTTAATATAAATACCAGCGAGAGATGGCTGCAACTAAAAATCTGGGATCACGGCGAGCCATTTGATCTCAGCAAAGAAATTGAACGCGCCTCAATGGAAGTTGAAAAGAACAAAGAATTTAGCAACAGCCCCAACAATATTGATGATTTACCCACGGGTGGGCGCGGGCTACATATTGCCAAAACCATTGCCGATGAAATTAATTACGATCGCATTGATGAGCGCAACTGCTTCGTAATGATTAAAAAATTTTAGAGTAATGGCGGCGCGAAGCGCCGCCATTACTCTCTGTATGAAAGCGCTTTGCGCTTTCAACATTATCTTTTGAGCCACAGGACAAAAGCAAAAAATCCTACGGGCAAAGTAATTAACGATATCGAAATCAGATTCATCGCTTCTTCGCTTATTCCCCTAGCTAGCAAATTCCAATTCGGTAAAACATACTTAATCACCGCCGAAGCGATCGCCGAATAAAGCAGTAAGCGACCCACAAATACAAGATTAGAAAAAATTTGAGTTGACATTTAATTTTTAAGGGATGAAATTTTAATAGCGCGGCTTCGCCGTGCCATTAAAATTTGGGTTTCTAATTTTTCTTTTTACCATCTTCCTTTTCTTGAATCTCACTAGGCACAGGAAACTGCTCAATCGCCTGACCAGCCATTGCCCTTTCCATAAACCTGCGCCAAATCGGAGCTACAAACACCCCACCCGTGACCCCATTAGCCATCGGCGAATAATCATCATTGCCAATCCAGATCGCCACCGATAGCTGCGGCACATAGCCCACAAACCAAGCATCACGAAAATCAGAAGTTGTCCCTGTCTTGCCAGCAACAGGTCGCCCATCCCCAAGTTGCGCTTCGGTCGCCGTACCGTTAGTGATCACACCCCGCAGGGTGTCAGTCAGATAGGAAACCGCGATCGGATCGAGAATCAATTCGGGCTTAGAAGTATTGTCAAGGATTAAATTGCCATGGCGATCGGTCACACGAGCAATCAATGTTGTTTTCGATTTATAGCCACCACTAGCAAACACCGCGTAGGCTCCCGCCACCTCCATCGGTGTCACATCCGCCGCACCGAGAGGCAAAGAAACCACGGGCAAAATTGGACTATTAATACCTAACTTGCGACAGATCGCCACCACATTTTCATTACCAACTTCTATACCGAGCTTAATCGCAGGAATATTGCGAGAAACGGCGATCGCCTGACGAATACTAATCGGCCCCGAAAAAGTATTGTCATAATTTCTCGGCATATAGGGTTCGTCCCCATCAGGAATAGTCATCGGACTATCATCAATAGTTGAGTCAGGGGTATAGTTGCCCGTTGCAAAAGCCGCATAGTAAACAAAGGGCTTAAATGAAGAACCTAGCTGCCGTCTCGCCAAAACTGCACGGTTAAATTGATTTTTGTCAAAGTCGCCCACACCGCCCACCAGCGCCTTCACAAAGCCAGTGCGGGGATCAACGGCAACTAGAGACAATTGATCCGCGTAAGCACCGCGATCGACCAGATCCTTATGCCCCTCCGCCGCAGTTTCCTCAGCAATACGTTGCAATTTAATATCAATGGTCGTCTGCACCCTCAGCCCACCTTGCAAAACCACATCGCGCCCAAACTTTTCTTCTAACTCCGCAGTTACCGCCTGTGACACATAGGGAACACGGCTAACTTCGTAAGAGATACCTTGCTTTTTAATAGTAATTTTTTGCGCCTTCGCCGCCTTAATCTCGGCGGATGTCGCCCATCCCAGTTCGAGCAGTCTATCTAATACTAATCCTTGCCTTTTCTTGGCTTCACTGTAGTTATCAACAGGGTTAAATACTGAGGGTGCTTGAATTGTCCCTGCGAGGATCGCCGATTCGCCAAGGGTCAGATCCGCCGCCGATTTGCCAAAGTAATTCTGCGATGCTGTTTCTGCACCGTTGGTATTTTTACCCCAGAAAACTTGATTGAGATACATCTCAAGGATCTGTTCCTTAGTAAAAACCTGCTCAACACGCATCGCTAAAACGGCTTCCGCAACTTTGCGGTTAAGACTCCGTTCATTCGATAAAAATAAGTTTTTGACTAGCTGTTGCGTCAAGGTCGAGCCACCTTCGACAGTTCCGCCAGCGTTAAAGTTAGCCAACACCGCCCTACCAATACCACTGGGATCGATGCCCTTGTGAGTATAAAAATAAGCATCTTCCATTGCCAGAACCGATCGCTTTAAATGGGGAGATATGCGATCGAGGGTGACAACTTCACGATTGACATCACCATGCAGTCTGGCGATCAGCCCGCCGTTAATGTCATAGATATAAGTTGTTTCGACAGGGACATAGCCTTTCAAAACTCGGACATCAGGCAGATCTCGAAAGCTAATAGCTAACCCGACCAGTCCCCCAGCAACGGCTGCACCGCCAATCATGATTACGCCTAGCAATGTACCACCAACAGCTTTGAGAGTACCTCTCAGAATACTTCCTGCAAGCGAACTTGAGCGTTCCACACTATTCGATGCCACTGCAATCTACCCTTTGTTCAATTCATAGGTCATCTTACTGCATTAATTAAATGTTGAGTACTAAAAAAATTAAGATGTTACTTGGCATGACCTTAATTTTTAGGCTTTTAGCGGCGTTGCGCGAGTTTGTCATACACCAACTGCAAGTCAACATGGTGATGCGCGATCGCCACGAGTGTGTGATAAAACAAATCGGCAACTTCAGAGGCGATCGCATCAGGATCATCATCCTTACAAGCCATCACCACTTCCGCCGACTCCTCGCCAATTTTTTTTAAAATTCTATTATCACCACCTGCAAATAGTTTGCAAGTATAAGAAGTTTCTTGAGGGTTTTCGCGGCGATCGACAATCACCGCAAATAATTCTGATAGAGGATCATTCATATTGAGTTTTTACGTTTGCAAATAAAGCTGTATGGCTTCACGAACATTTTTAATATAAAAACTTTTGAGCATCGGCGCAAAGCGCCGATGCTCAAAAGTTTTTCTGGTTTTTAATTAGCCGTTTAAAGTCAAACGGCTAATTAACAGTTACTTGATACTAACTTTACCGCCAGCTTCCTCGATTTGCTTCTTAGCAGCTTCAGCATCAGCCTTAGCCATACCTTCCTTGACGGTCTTGGGAGCAGATTCAACCATTTCCTTAGCATCCTTCAAGCCCAAGCCAGTGATCTCGCGAACGATCTTGAGAACAGCAATCTTCTTGTCGGCAGGCACTTCGTCAAGTACTAGGTCAAAAGCAGTCTTTTCTTCGACTTCTTCAGCAGCAGCAGCGCCAGCACCAGGGGCAGCCATCATCATGCCACCAACAGGAGCAGCAGCCGAAACTCCAAAAGTTTCTTCAATTGCTTTAACCAACTCAGAAGCTTCAAGAAGGCTCAAAGACTTTAGTTCTTCAATGATGCTATCGATTTTTGCAGACATAATTTTTCTCTTTAGTTAGATTAGTTGTTGATGTTTTTGAGATTTTGGCTATTAGCCAGCAGTGGCAATCTAAGCAGCTTCTTTTTCAGAAACAGCTTTGATAGCGCGTCCCAGAGATTGAGGAACCTCTTTGATCCCGATCGCGATCTTGGCGGTGACAGCATTGATTGCACCAGCGATTTGGGCGATTAGTACTTCCTTGGAAGGTAAGTCGGCGATCGCTTGCAAGTCCTTAGCCGACAGTGCGCGTCCCTCTAAGACACCGCCGCGAAGTTCGGTTTTCTTAGACTCCTTTTGGAAAGCTTGGTATGCTTTGACCGCACCACCAATGTCTTCTTTGACAAATAAGCAAGCTGAGGGACCAACTAGGAAACTTTCAAGGGGTTTCCACTGAGGTGCATCGGAAATAGCCTGTTTGAGCAAGGTGTTTTTAGTGGTTCTGCACACCGTACCTGTAGGACGGAGTGAGCAACGCAGCTTAGTAATTTCAGCTACTGATAAGGTTGCATAGTCGATAACCATGACCATTTGAGTTCCTTCAAACTCTTCAGCCATTTCACCAACTAGCGCCTTTTTTTGATCTAGGGTCTTACCCATATGGTTTTCACCTCCTTGTGTTTTGAACTAAAAGCCAAACCCAATTGGGTTTTTTAAATCAAAGAATGGCATAACCATTGCTTGATTTGGTATAAAGCCATTAAAAAAGCCTCGTCCATTCATAGACCGAGGCAGAAGCACCTTAAAAGATACTTTCTAGAACACCTCGGCAGGAAATTAAGCGATTGACACCTGCTGTCTTTGGAGCTATTTAGTTGAAAATAAATTCGCTATAGGCTTGTTAAGACGATTAGACTCAGCTTTTTTATGAATAGCTTTAACTTTAAAGAGGCTTTATTTGCTTACGATTCGCCTAACTTGAGATCGCGCAAAGCAGTTATGTCAACTTCGATCGCGGGTCCCATCGTTGCAGAAACATAGACCGACCTCCAATACCGACCCTTCGCACCAGAAGGACGATTGCGATCAATCGTTTCCTGCAATGCTTTGAGGTTGATCAGTAAGTCTTCCGAAGGGAAAGCAGCTTTCCCAAATTGGATATGCACAATTCCTGTGCGATCCGCACGGAATTCTAGTTTACCAGCTTTGAACTCATTGATGGCTCCACCCAAGTCGGTAGTTACTGTGCCACCTTTAGGAGAAGGCATCAATCCACGGGGTCCAAGTAATTTACCGAGCTTTGCCACTTGAGGCATCATGTCAGGCGTTGCGATCAGAAGATCAAAGTCCATGCGACCTTTGATGATCTCGTCAATCAATTCTTCCGAACCAGAAATGTCCGCACCTGCGGCAGCAGCTTCAGCGACCTTTTCGCCACGAGCAATCACGGCTACGCGGATAGTCTGTCCAGTTCCCTTTGGCAACGCAACAGTAGTTCTCAACTGTTGGTCAGCATATTTAGGATCGATTCCTAGTCTGACGTGAGCTTCCACTGATTCAGGGAACTTTGCGGTTGCAGTTGCTTTTGCAAGCTCCAACGCTTCTAAAGGAGGATAAGGACGCTCCTCAACCTTGCTCTGAGCTTCTCTCAGACGCTTCGATACTTTCTTTGCCATATTTACTCCTGTGGGGTGCGATCGGAAAAAATTATTTCCTCCCCCTGCTAATTTTTTATGAACTGTTTAACTGAAGAGTTAAGCGTTAATAGTAACGCCCATATTCTTCGCAGTGCCTTCGATAATTTTCATCGCAGCATCAATGTCATTGGCATTAATGTCAGGCATCTTAGTCTCAGCGATCTGACGAAGCTGATCCCTAGTAATAGAGCCAACTTTCTTACGGTTTGGTTCAGCAGAGCCAGAAGAGATTCCAGCCGCTTTCTGAATCAAAACTGATGCAGGAGGAGTTTTGAGAATGAAGGTAAAACTTCTATCTTCATATACAGATATTTCTACAGGAATGACCATACCTGCTTGATCAGCAGTACGAGCATTGTATTCCTTACAAAACATCATGATATTGACACCATGCTGACCTAAAGCAGGCCCGACAGGTGGAGTCGGGGTGGCTTTTCCAGCATTCAGTGCCAATTTAATAATTGCTGTAACTTTCTTAGCCATTGGTTTTAGCCGTTAAAAAAATCTACAAACCTGCGTTTGAGTGAGTTAGTTTTGCTTCTGAACCTGATTGAACTCTAGTTCTACAGGCGTGTCTCTTCCAAAGATGGAAAGCAATGCCTTCAGTTTGCTCCGTTCAGGACTAACTTCAACCACTTCGCCTTCAAAATCCTTGAAAGGACCATTAAGCACCTTGATTTTGTCGCCTTGAACCATGTTGATTTTGAGAACTGGCTCTTGCTCAACTGCGACACGGAAGATTCTTTCAACTTCCTTTTCAGTCAAAGGACGAGGTTTAACATGACCTCTACCACGACCATAGTGGCGCTTCTGCTCTGTGCCGACAAAGTTGATGACATGGGGTGTGCTTTTGACAGCTAGCCAAGCGTCATCGTCAACTTCTAATTGTCCAATTTCGTTCCTGACCGTTTTAATTTGAATTAAGACATAGCCAGGGAAAATCTTCTCTTCGGAGCTAAGACGACTCCCATCTTTTCTAAGCTTGACTGTTGGCGTTTGAGGGATTTCAATTTGCTTGATTTTGTCTTCGACATCAAGGGTCTTGATGCGTTGCTCTAAGCTTGATTTAACCTTTTTCTCGCATCCTGAGGCAATCTGAACCGCGTACCATTGGAACAGGATTTCAGACTCGTCATAGATGCTAATTGAACGCTCGTCTTCGGTAAACATTATTGAAACACCTGCAATGCGATCGCCTTAAACAGAGCATCAATCAGATATACAAAAGTAGCCACAGCAACGATCATCAGAAGAACTGATGCAGATTCGCTAATCAATTGTTGACGATTTGGCCAAACAATTTTGCCAAATTCAGCTTTGGATTCCGTAAAAAGCTTCACAATGCCACTGGACTCAAAAGTGGAATCCGATGACAATTTAGTTTCTTCTTTAGGTTGCTCTTTCAGTTCGTTTTTGGTCATGGCAGCAACTCTTGCGATCCTTTTGCAACTTTACATAAGTACGATGTGTAAGCAGAATGCCTACTTTAAAAAATATAGAGATAGATGGTAAAGCGCGCCCTGGAGGACTCGAACCTCCGACATCAGGTTTTGGAGACCTGCGTTCTACCAACTGAACTAAGGACGCACGTAGCTGAAACAAGTTTTGATAGCTTACCTAAGTAACTAATCTATCAATTCGCTTACGAATGACCATTAGCCATTCAAAACTACTTATAAATTAGTATACCTATAAATGGTTTTATAAGGGGCGATCAAAACGTTGTTTTAGACGAGTTGCTTTACCAACTAGGTCACGTAAGTAATAGAGCTTGGCGCGACGCACCTTGCCACGACGAATTACTTTGACGCTTTCAATTTGGGGAGAATGTAGCAAGAAGGCTCGCTCTACTCCAACTCCTTGAAATACGCGGCGCACAGTAAAGACAGAGTTAATGCCTGAACCACGCATAGCGATGATCACGCCTTCGTATGGCTGAGTACGTTCTTTGCCGCCCTCTTTGATCCTTACGCCAACCTTGACAGTGTCACCCACATAGATTTTGGGGAGATCTGTTTTGATGTATTCCGCTTCAATTGAGCGGATGATTTCAGAAGCGTTCATAAGGAATGCCAAAAAAGTCGCGATCATCTATGTTAGGGCATTAGTGATCTGGTGTCTATGTTTTTTGTAATTTTTTGCAAAATTACAATCCATGTCTTAATCGTTACTTCCTTCCCACTCAAAAATTAGCGGTGCAGCGCATTGCGCTGCACCGCTAATCCTTTGGGTTTGATGTTTACTTTAAGCTGGGGAAGAATTAGGTTTGTACGGATTCGCTTCTCACGCCTAACGATTAAATAATGACCCATAGCAACTGTCGCAAAGCGACAGTTGCTATGGGTCATTATTTAGTTTTGCGAAGGCTAGAGCTTGGGGCAAGTTGACTGTTGGCTTGTTCAGCTTGGCGGGCTTCGAGAATTTCTGAGGCTGTCGCCGTGAGCGTGCGATCGCGATAGGGGATAGCCGCCCGAGTTTTTAAAAAAGCTGCCTCGGTGTCAGAAATTGTTGGTAACGGCGTAGGCGCAAAGGCGGCGATTGTACTTGGGGATTTGCGTCCAACAGGAGCGATCGCCCCAAACTGTAAGCCTGCTTCAAGCATGGCGGCGCGGACAGCCGCCGAGGATGAATAAGTAACTAGGTATCCGTCAGTTTTGAGGCAGTTAGCCAAAAGCTTGATAAATTCGACTGTCCATAGCTGCGGACAGTGGGGAGGTGAGAAGGGGTCTAAAAAAATTGCATCTGCCCATCGCCGAGGAACTTGGCGAACAGTGTTTCTAGCATCGCCAATTAATAACTTTAAAGAGATATTGGCGGACTGGGCATATTGAAATTCGGCGGCTGTGGTTAATATTTGCGCGATCGCTGGTTGCCAAATATCAACTAATCCCAGCGCGATCGCCTGTTGTGGTACGTCAAGATTATTTTCTAAGGCGATGATATTAAGAGGCAAGTTAGCTTCTGGCAATGCAAAAACAGCAGCGATCGCGGCGGCACTGTTGTAGCCCAAACCGTAGCAAACATCTAAAATATTGACTTGATCCTGAGTTTGAGCTTTTTCGGCAATTTTGGCAGGAATAACAAATTTAGCCTCAGCCTCATTTTTGGCTCCGTGGGCGCTATGAAAAGTCTCTTGGTAAGTTTCTGACCAAAAAGTAACTGATCCGTCTTCAGTAGGAAAGCTCGAAAGTAGATCCATGTTTTAGTCTCAAAGCCAAGAATAATGTTGAAAGCGTTGCTTTGCAACATTATTCTTGGCTTTGGTTTAATCGACAACTGTTGAATGACATTAAATCAGAGGATGAGTGGCGGCGCGATGCGCCGCCACTCATCCTCTGGTTCACGATAAACTTAGAGAATATTAATCAAATTTTATAGCTCCAAAATTTATGGACAAAACACAGTGGCGATCGCTTCTTCAAATATTCTTTGCTTGCATAGTTTGTCTAGCGATTACTTTTATAAACACAAATGTTGCTAATGTCTCGGCGGATGTCGTCGTTGGGTCGGATTTACCTTCTAGCCAGATTGTCGAGCGTTTTGAAAACATTAAAAACAAAATGGCGAAACTGCGTTTCTGCAACAACGAAACTTGTTTTTACCGCAATGTCACTAGTAAGGTCATTCCGCCTAACAACAGCAATCCCCATTACACAGCCGAAATTTCGGCGGCGGTTGAGCGTCCATCCTCTAGCCCAGATTTGGCGGATTATCACTTTGTCTATGTAAATGATCGCTGGCAGTTAGTCAAAGGTGAAGAATTTACTGACGTGGCGGACTATGTATTTATAGGCGATCGCTATGAAATTTACAGTGTTCACAACAGCCATACTTTGCGGGGCAGCCTCGATAAAGTCAAAGAAGACAGTGGCATTAAGTCGGGATACTTGCCTTTGTACTACCAAGTTTTAGATCACGGGCTGGAAAAGATATAAAAAAGGGGATTGGCGCTGTGCGCCAATCCCCTTTTTTATTTAATCGCCGTTAAGCTGCAAGATTGCCATAAACGCGGCTTGGGGGACTTCCACTGTACCAATTGACTTCATGCGTTTTTTGCCCTTTTTCTGCTTTTCCAACAGTTTTTTCTTCCGCGAAATATCGCCACCGTAACACTTACTCAACACATTCTTGCGTAAAGCCGAGATATTTTCTCGCGCCAAAATCTTAGTGCCGATCGCCGCTTGAATCGGAATTTGGAACTGCTGCTTAGGAATTAATTCTCTCAGCTTAGAAACCAAGGCACGACCAACGTTATAGGATTTGTCGCGATGAACAATACAAGCCAAAGCATCCACAGGCTCTTCATTAACGAGAATATCAACTAGCACCAAATCATTGGGACGGTAGCCGATCACTTGATATTCCATACTGGCGTAGCCCTTAGTCCGTGACTTCATTTGGTCAAAGAAATCAGTAACCATTTCTGCTAGCGGCAGTTCATAGATCAAAGTTGCCCGTTCGGTGGTGATGTACTTGGTGTCCACAAATACTCCCCGTCTCGCCACACATAGCTCCATCAATGTACCGATGTAACTCTGCGGAGTCATAATCTCCAGCTTGACATAGGGTTCTTCGATGGATTGTCTTGAATTGGGTGGTGGCAATTCGCTGGGGTTGTCCACCATCAAAATTTCGCCAGAATTAGTGGTAACGCGATAGATCACCGAGGGTGCAGTCACAATCAAATCAAGGTTATATTCTCGTTCCAGACGTTCCTGCACAATTTCCATATGCAGCATCCCCAAAAATCCGCAACGGAAGCCAAATCCCATCGCATTCGATGTTTCTGGTTCATAATTTAAGGCAGCGTCATTGAGTTTGAGCTTAGTCAAAGCTTCGCGCAAATCTTCAAATTGATCAGCATCAGTGGGAAACATTCCGCAAAAAACCATGGGTTTTGCTTCTTCATATCCAGGAAAAGGCTCAGGAGCAGAGTCGATCGCACTGGTAATCGTGTCCCCAACTCGGGCATGGGCGACTGTCTTAATGGCGGCGGCTAAGTAACCAACTTCCCCGGCGTGCAGTTCATCAACTTGGATCTGGCTGGGCGCGAGTACTCCTAGCTCATCAATTACATACTCCTGTGCCGAAGCCATAAATTTAACGCGATCGCCTTTTTTGACCGTGCCATCCATAACGCGAAAATAAACAATCACGCCGCGATAGGCATCGTAGTAACTATCAAAAATCAAAGCTCGCAAAGGTTGATCAACCGTATCTTGGGGAGGTGGCACTTTCGACACAATCGACTCAAGGATTTCCCGAATCCCGATCCCTTCTTTAGCCGATGCATGAATTGCGTCCACACAGTCCAGCCCGATCAACTCCTCAATCTCCCGTGAGATTCTCTCTGGATCCGCCCCAGGCAAGTCAATTTTATTGAGTACAGGTACAATTTCTAAGTCATTAGCTAGAGCTAAGTAGACATTGGCTAGAGTTTGGGCTTCCACCCCCTGAGACGCGTCGACTACCAACAAAGCCCCTTCACAAGCCGCTAAGCTACGAGACACTTCGTAAGAAAAATCTACGTGTCCAGGAGTATCAATTAAATTAATCGTGTATTCTTCACCGTCCAGGGCCTGATATTTCATTCTGGCGGCTTGCAGCTTGATCGTAATTCCCCGTTCTCGCTCCAAATCCATGTTGTCGAGGAACTGTGCTTTCATATCGCGGTCTGCCACCGTACCCGTAAATTGCAACAGGCGATCGGCGAGTGTAGACTTCCCATGATCAATGTGGGCAATGATCGAAAAGTTGCGGATACGAGAGACGGGTACATTAGTCATAGATCTCAAAACAGTTGAAGGCAAAGCATTAGAACACTACTCGATATTATACTAAAGTAAACTAATGTAAATATCTGTAAAGATCCCCACTTGGTTCCATTAGATAATTTTCGATTCTCGTCTCAAAGTTTACAGAATCTTTTTTGCAAGCGTTGGATTCTTACAAAGCCCAATTGAATACAGGGAAAATCTTTTGGCGAACTATCAGGCTTCAAGTACTAGTTGAGATACTTGGTATTTCAAGTCAGTAAAGTATCTGCAAAATTAAAATCGTTTAGATAACTTAATCGAAAATTACGCTAAGGTACTAGAGCTAGTAAACTGAATAAAATTTTGCCAAGTTTTGGCTGTCAAGTTAATTTGATGCTGCTATTACTCATTTTCGTGGGTAATAATGGTTATGGTGGTTTCGCTTCCTAAGCCAGACCACTATGTTTTAAAGAAACTTAAAACTTTTTCTAGCTTTTCTCTCAAATGAGAAACAACTAGAGGCTTCTAAGATTAACTATGGTCAATGTAATTCAGTTAATGTAATTCAACCTAGCAAAATATAGGAAGCAACTTCTATGTAAATCCAATTTCGTCCCACCCAATAGTTTCGCAGGGCAGAGTAAGCAATGACTACAAGCAATCGAGTGCGACTCTATGAACTTTCACGAGAATTAGAGCTTGACACCAAAGATGTAATCGCGGTGTGTGAGCAGCTAAATATTGTGGTTAAAAGTCATAGTAGTACAATTACAAAATCAGAGGCAGCCTTGGTACGCACCAATGCACCTCAGCCACAAGTAAAGAATCAGGAAACGAAGGTCTCCGAAAAAAAAGCTGTGGCGATCGCCAAACCCAAAGAGGCTGAGGCTCGTACTGCTAAGCAACAAATTCTTGCAGTTAGCAAGCCTACAATTCGGCTTACCTCGCCACCCATTTCTGAAATTTCAGAAGCCGATTCGACTGAAGTGCCGCAGCGTACACCTAGTCAAGATCCTGAAAAGAAACCAGAAACTATCCCATCTGTCACTGTTAACCCTCCCCTGTCGCCAATGCCCCCTGTCTCATCTCTCGTTAAACCGCCCAGCCGTCCTACTACCAAGTCCAGCGATTCTTCTCAAAGCACTGCAAACCATACGGAATTGCCATCAGAAGCGGCATTGACTTCATTAGCTCCGTCAACAAATACAAATATTTCTATTCCCGAACCTAAGAAAACTGAGCCAGCTACTGCTGCTGTTCAACCAGAGACAAAATTAGTTGCCCCTCCCAAAGCCCCTGAGCGACCTAATCAGGCGATCGACAAGGCGACTATTCAACCAGCCAAGGAGTCGAATCAGGTCGTTAGCCCTAAAGCCGTAATTCCTAAAGACATTACCAGAAGCCCACAGGAAGTCAAAGAGCAACCACCTCGTAAAGAATCGCCCAAGGTTGAGCGCCCACCTACGGTCAAGCAGTCCCTGATGAGTGTCTCTCCCCCCGCCGTAAAGCCAAATAAACCGACGGCTCCAGTCGCACCCAAAGCCAGTGTCATTGTGGCTCCCAAGCCACCAAACGCTAGACCAACAGAAGAGGTTGTCAGCAATGGCAAGGCACAGCAGCCAAATGGGACAGTTCAAAACAAGTCAGGTGATGTCACCTCTGCTCCTAAACAGGAACCCCCCAAACCTTCCAAGCCTGAGCGCCCTAAACTCAACAAACCCACTGAGCCACCAGTGTCACAGCCTGCCCCTGCGGGAGCTAGACCTCAGAGCCGTGGACCTAAGTTGGTTAAGGATTCGGTACTAATTGAGCGTGGTATCACGGCTCCAACCGAGCCGCCCCACAACTTGCGTCCACCGATGCCGACCTTGATGCGCGCTCCCGAAAAGCCCGTCATTGCCGATCGCAATGCCAAGAAGCCCGAACCTTCCAACGGGTTTGCACCTCCCGTATTGCCAGATTTACTCGCAAAGCCAACTCTTCCTGGAAAGGCAAGCAAGCGGAAAGGCAAGTCTAAGGAAGAAGAAGAAAAGGATCTCCTCGAACTCAAAGAAAAGAATCGCCTCAACAAGCCCAAGCGATATTTGCGTGATTTTGAAGATGAAGATGAGGATGGCGATCTTGATGCCGCTAATGAGCTAGCGCAGATCAGTCTATCTTTGGCTCGTCCCACAGCAAGACCCAAGGCTGTAACTGTTCCCGCTAAGCCTACGATGGCGGCTGATATCAAGCCTACGCAAAAGTCGAAGAAATCTTCACCTAGCCGCGATCGCCGCCACAACCAACAGATCGAAGTCATCCCTGAAAAACCTACATCTGTGGAAATCGAAGAAGGCATGACCGTGGCGGTACTTGCTAAGCGGTTGGCACTTTCAGAAACTGAGGTGATTCGCACCCTGTTTATGAAGGGGATCATGGCAAATATCAACCAAACCCTTGATGTCGGCACTGCCAAAATGGTGTCAACCGAATTGGGCTATGAAGTCCATGCGCCTGAAGTAGTCGAGCTAGCCCTGAAGACAGAAATGATCGATGTTGGCGACCTTGATAAGTTGCAACGTCGTCCGCCTGTAGTCACGATTATGGGTCACGTTGACCATGGTAAAACCACATTACTTGATGCGATCCGTAAGAGTAAAGTTGCCCAAGGTGAAGCGGGTGGTATCACTCAGCACATTGGTGCGTATCATGTTGATGTGGAGCACAATGGTGTCAAACAACAGATTGTCTTCCTAGACACTCCTGGACACGAAGCCTTTACTGCCATGCGGGCTAGAGGAACTAAGGTTACTGACATTGCGGTACTAGTAGTGGCGGCTGATGATGGTGTGCAACCACAAACCATCGAAGCGATTAGCCACGCCCGCGCCGCCAAGGTGCCAATTGTGGTTGCTATTAACAAAGTGGACAAGATTGAGGCTCAGCCCGATCGCATTCGTCAAGAGTTGACCGAATACGCACTTGTAGCTGAAGAATGGGGCGGTGACACGATCATGGTTCCTGTAAGTGCGATCAAGCGTGAAAATCTTGATACCTTGCTAGAAATGATCTTGCTAGTTGCGGAAGTTGAAGACTTGCAAGCCAACCCCAATCGTACTGCCAAGGGTACGGTCATTGAAGCTCACCTTGATAAAGCTAAGGGGCCTGTGGCGACTTTACTTGTCCAAAATGGGACATTGCGCGTTGGTGACATTTTTGTCGCAGGTGCTGCCTTTGGTAAGGTTCGCGCCATGGTTGACGATCGCGGCGCTCGTGTGGACAAAGCATCGCCATCCTTTGCAGTGGAAGTTCTCGGCTTAGGTGACGTACCTGCGGCGGGTGATGAGTTTGAAGTCTATCTTGATGAAAAAGTAGCCCGCGCGATCGCTGATCAACGCACGATGGATCAGCGACAAGCTCGCCTGATTCAAGCGATGGCTTCTCGCCGCGTCACCCTGGGAACCCTATCTGAAAAAGTCAAAGAAGGTGCGCTTAAGGAGCTCAATATCATTCTCAAGGCGGACGTACAGGGTTCTCTCGAAGCAATTCTTGGCTCCCTTGCTCAATTGCCACAGCGCGAAGTCCAGCTCCGCATTCTCCTATCTGCTCCTGGAGAAATCACGGAAAACGATATCAGTCTTGCCGCAGCCAGTTCGGCAGTTGTCCTCGGCTTCAATACCACGATGGCTCCTGGCGCAAGACAGGCGGCTGACGAGATGGGCGTTGACTTCCGCGATTACAATGTTATTTACAAGCTCTTGGAAGATATTCAAGATGCGATGGAAGGCTTGCTCGATCCTGAAATGGTGGAAGAATATCTCGGTCAAGCCGAAGTTCGCGCCATCTTTACGATTGGTAAGGGGGCTGTGGCGGGTTGCTATGTCCAAAATGGCAAGCTGATTCGGAACTGTAATGTCCGAGTTAAGCGCGGCAATGAAATTGTTCATTCAGCCGTTCTCGACTCTTTACGAAGGGTCAAGGATGATGCGAAGGAAGTTGCCTCTGGATTTGAATGTGGCATCTCTCTTGCCAAGTTCTCGACATGGAAAGAAGGTGACATCATTGAAGCCTTCCGCATGGTGACCAAACGCCGTACCCTAGCTACTTCTTAAATAGAAAGCGCCCCTTGGGGCGCTTTCTATTTAAGCCAAAAACATTAAAGGTGGGCTTTGCCCACCTTTAATGTTTTTGGCTTAAACCCATATTGGGATTAAACTTTACTGGTGGAAATATCGCGGCTCAACGCCTGATAAAAATCTTCTAAATGCGATCGGTGCTGTGGCATCCACATATCTCCCGTCATCTTGCCCATCGGGGGCAACACATCGTAAATCGGTTCTTGCAAAAAGTAGGTTTCCTTTAATTGCATCAGCCAAGCCGACTGCCCCCTATCTTCAACCCGCGACTGGATATCAATCAAGCTGGTGGGCGCAATATCAAGCTGCTGATCTAGCTCAAAGTCTGTTTCCACATCACGGCGATCGCATGGAAAAATAGCGGTGATCGTCGCTAATCCTTGAATAGCAAAAGCTGGGAAGGTATCCACATCAAACCCAAACTCATCCATAAGCTGCCGACAGATTCTTGCAGATTCTGGATTGTCAGGATAGCCAAGGGAATGAATTAAAACGCGCTCCCCCGCAGAGGTTTTGATAAATTCAGGAGGGTCAAAAACAACTAAGGTTGAGTAAACCCTTGCCAAGTAGCAGACAGCCTCTTCAGGACATAGGGAAATAGCTACAGTTACTGCCGCTCGATTAAGCATGATGCCAAAATGCAAGTATTTTGTTGTTTAAGGTAATTAGCATACAACGATTTACGTTTTTACAGCTTAGTGCAAATGACTTAATCTTGTTTACAACGCTTTGCGCCTCACATCCTACTAACGAGTTCAGCGCTTTGCGATGACTTAAAACTTTCTCCGTACCCCTCAAATCCTAAATAGGCTGTATACAACGCCAAAGAAACAAAGAAATGGCGTAGCCATTTCTTTGTTTGGTATTACTCGGACTCAATTGGAGCCATAGTCAGCCCCTCTTGCTGAAGTTGCGCGTGATAGAGCTCGGCTTGTTCCATTGGTCCGACCCAAACGATCGCAAATCCTTCAGCATCAACTTGCTTAGTTAATTCCCAAGCAGTTTGCTCGGTCATCTGGGGAATATACTTCATCAAACAATCAGCTACATGTTCAAAAGTATTAAAATCATCATTCAGCACAATGACCTTATATTTGGGATAAGGCTTGCGTACGATTTCCCGTACAGTATCTTTAAGTCTTTCAGGGGCTTGCACAGCCGCAAATATAGCCATGGTCTTTAACTAATTCATTGTTTTCTGCATTATCGCAAAAATAGAACCAACGTAAGTAGCTATTCCCGTTGTAAAAGCTGATTTTGTCGTTGCATACAGCACTTTGCGCTGACTTAAAACTTTCTCTATACCCCTCAAAGCATCGATAGACTGTATTTGTGTAGTAACTAGATGATTCTTTACAAATTAATTCATACTTATATTTCTAAAGTATTTATTATTTAATCATTATAATATTTGTTAAATTATAGTAAATTTTTACTTTAAATCAAGTTTAATCACGTCAATAATTTATCTTCCAAAGATGAGCTTCATCAATATTAAATGTATTTTTTAATTGATTTCTTAATCATCATCTATCTTGGCGATCGCCTAAACAAGAAACTCAAAAAAATTAATTTTTTTGAGTTTCTCACCTCAATGAGTAACAATGCTCATCGCTGACACATCACCCATGATCTGACTGTAGTAAACTAACTAGATAAAAAGTGTCTCTACAGTAAACTTAGCGTTTCAACGCGACCTATGGACTTTGCATATCAATACGCATGGCTGATCCCCTTGCTGCCCCTTGTCGCAGCAGTGATTATCGGCACAGGACTGATTACCTTTAACAAATCCACCAACAAACTGCGATCGCTCTGGTCGATCCTCAGTGTTTCCGCGACGGGCGGCGCAGGGGTGATGTCTGGCAGTTTACTCTGGAGCCAGATTCAAGGGCATGAGCCTTACCTATATACCTTTGAGTGGGCGCAGGCGGGTAGCTTCCATCTGAATATGGGCTTTACGATCGATCACTTAACCGCCTTAATGTTGGTGATTGTTACCAGCGTTGCCTTCTTGGTGCAGATCTACACCGATGGCTACATGGCGCATGATCCCAGCTATGTGAGATTTTATGCCTACTTGAGTCTATTCACCTCCTCTATGTTGGGATTGGTTGTTAGCCCCAACTTGGTACAGATCTATATTTTCTGGGAATTAGTAGGGATGTGTTCTTACCTGCTGATTGGGTTCTGGTTCGATCGCAAGGGAGCCGCCGATGCTTGCCAAAAAGCATTTGTCACTAACCGCGTAGGTGACTTTGGGCTATTACTAGGCTTACTTGGTCTGTATTGGGCAACAGGTACATTTGAGTTTGTAGAAATGGGCGAAAGGCTCACTGAATTGATCGAGTCGGGCGCGATTAGCGTTGGTTTAGCGACCCTGTTTGCAATTCTCGTATTCATGGGACCTGCCGCTAAGTCGGCACAGTTCCCCCTCCATGTGTGGCTACCTGACGCAATGGAAGGCCCTACACCGATTTCGGCATTAATCCATGCAGCAACAATGGTTGCGGCGGGCGTATTCTTGATTGCGCGGATGTTCCCTGTATTTGAAGAAATTCCTGCGGTGATGAATACGATCGCTTGGACAGGCGCATTTACCGCTTTTCTCGGTGCGAGTATCGCGATCACCCAAAACGATATTAAAAAAGGGCTTGCCTATTCCACTGTGTCCCAATTGGGTTACATGGTGATGGCGATGGGTGTGGGAGCCTATGGCGCAGGGCTATTTCATCTGATGACCCATGCTTATTTCAAGGCGATGATGTTTCTTGGTTCTGGTTCGGTCATTCATGGCATGGAAGAAGTGGTGGGACATGATCCTGACGTTGCCCAAGATATGCGCGTCATGGGTGGACTTAGAAAATATATGCCGATTACTGCCATTACCTTCTTCATCGGTACTTTGGCAATCAGTGGCATCCCTCCTTTTGCAGGTTTCTGGTCAAAGGACGAGATCCTTGGCGCGACCTATGCGGCTAACCCCGTATTGTGGGCGATCGGCTTCCTGACGGCGGGGATCACCGCTTTTTATATGTTCCGTATGTACTTCACCACTTTTGAAGGCGATTTTCGTGGCACGGATAAAAAGCTTTTGGCAATGGTCAAAGCCGAGAACTCCGTGGGCAAAGAACCATCCGAGGAAAAAGCTCACAGCGATCATCATGCCAGCAAGCCTCATGAGTCTCCGATCTCGATGACATTTCCTTTGATGATGTTGGCAATTCCTTCGATCGCCGTTGGTTTAGTCGGCACACCCTTGGGCAATTACTTCGAGTACTTTATTCACCCTGCTTCTGAAGTGATGACCGAAGTCCCTGCGGAAGGCTTTACACCTGAATTTTTAATAATGGGTGGTAGCTCGATCGGGATTGGCTTGATTGGCATTTCGCTGGCAATCTTGATGTATATGCAGAAGAAGATTGATCCTAGCGCGATCGCCAAATCCATTCAGCCGCTATATCTATTCTCCAAAAACAAATGGTACATTGACGAACTTTACAATGCTGTATTTGTGACTGGCTCTCGCCGTTTGGCGCGTCAGGTTCTGGAAGTTGATGCCAAGATCGTGGATGGCGCGGTCAACCTTGCGGGTTTTGTCACGGTTGTGAGTGGTGAGGGGCTGAAGTACTTTGAAAATGGCAAGGCACAGTTTTATGCGCTTGTAATTTTCATCGGTATTCTCGGTTTTGTGATTGCCACTTCGATTTAGTTTTATAGCGCTTGGCGCTTACTTAAACCCTATCGAATTTTTAGTGCATCGCGGCAGAGCCGCGATGCACTAATTTTTTTGTAATGCCAAACAAGAAAAACTTTAAAAGCATTGCAAAGCAATGCTTTTAAAGTTTTTCTTGAGGTCTTATCGATTAGCAATTGCTGTAAAGCTATGGCAGTTGCGTTACACTAAATTTTAATTCTCTTAACTTAATATGTAGCTGCATTACGATGGAGTCAATTTTTTCTACTCAAGGCATTATGGTTATGCTTCTAGGGGCATATGCCGTGGCAATGTGGATGTTTCTTACGAGCGCTCCCAAAGTTCATACGATCATGGTTTCCGATCTTGATCAAGCGCGATATTTTTATGAGGGAGAGTTAAAATTGCCGATCGCCGATGTACCACTACATTATTATTACGGCTACGAATATGGCATGGGCGCACCTGCCGACCCAATTTATATTCCTGCGGAGGCGAGGCGATCGCAGCAGCAGTATTCAGCCGATATGGAAGGCGCTTGGTATCAGTTAAAGAAAAATATTCAACTGCACATTGTTCCAGGGGCGAGTATGAGCGACCCAAATCGAGGGCGACATATTTGCTTTAATCGCGACTGTGTGGAGCAGGTATTGTTACAGATTCAAATCAAGGGGATCAAGCATAAAGTTCGCAGTGAGAAGCCTCTTAACTTTCTAGTCAAAGATCCTGATGGTCAAGTCATAGAAATCGCGGAAGTAGTTGGCTGATAGAATGGCGCGGCGCTTTGCGCCGCCTTTTTTATCTACATCTTCGCGAGTTCCAGCATTGTCTTCAAAACAGAATCAAGATTGAGATTGATTGTCCTGTGAAACTTGCGTCAAGAAATTCTTCAACGATCGCGCTATAACGTATCATCACATCGGAAATAGAGACTTCATATTTTTTTGTAAGACATGGCGATCGCCATTCACTTCCCGATTAAGGACTAGTAGCGCTGATCGCCAATAATCCTTGATCGGGAAATATAGATTATTGAGGCTTAGAGTGGTATAGAGAAACTTTTGTGCATCGCGGCTCTGCCACACTTTCAAAAGTTTCCTTAGGAATTCATAAGCGATTCAATCAAAATTTGGTTCTGCTCATCAGTACCGACTGTGATACGGAGCTTATCAGAAAGTCCTGATTGATTGAAATAGCGCACTAAAATCCCTGCATCTTTGAGCTTTAGGTAAAGTTCCTCGGCGTTGGGCTGAGGAGGAGTTGCCAAGACAAAATTACCGTGAGACTCCCGCACCTTGAAGCCAATATTTTTTAGTTCTTGAGTAAGACTGCGGCGAGAAACCTTAACTTTTTCCGCCGTGGCATTTTTATATTCTTGATCGCGCATGGCTGCCGTTCCCATCGCGATCGCGATCGCATCCACGTTGTAGCTATCCTTAACCTTAAACAAACCTGACAAAAGTTGGGGATTGGCAATACCAAAGCCTAAACGCAATCCTGCTAGTGAGTAACCCTTAGACAGAGTTCGCAACACAATCACATTGTCAAACTCGCGCACCAGAGAAATTGCCGAATATTCCGCAAAATCCACGTATGCCTCATCGATCGCCAAAATCCCTGATACTTGACTCGCCAATTTGCGTAAATCATCCAACGGCACAAGATGACCAGATGGGCTATTAGGAGAAGCAACAAAAGTGACCGACCCCTTAGCGGCGACTAGATCGGTGATCGGTAGCTGAAAATCATCATCATAGGCAACTTCCACAATTTCCGCAGGTTGCATCGCCGACAAGGTGCGATAAAGAACGTAAGTGGGGCTTGGGTAAACAACTTTGCGATCGCGTCCCTCTGCACAAGCTCTGATCAAAATATTTAAGACATCATCACTGCCATTGCCGACAATCACCCAATTGGGCGGCACATCTAGCACCTCACTGACCGCTTGACAAAACTCATAGGCAAACGGATCGGGGTAACGTCTCAGCGCATCCCCATCAATCTGCTGCAAAGCCGCGATCGCCTTGGGTGAAGGTGGATATGGATTTTCATTAGTGTTTAATTTGATCACCTTGAGTCCAGACTTGGGCTGTTCCCCAGGAACGTAGCCAGTCATGGCATCAATGGCAGGGCGAAAGTAGCTCATGGCAAGAAGTGAAGAGTGTTTATCAGATTTACCATTGTATTTTATAGCTGTTCCCAATTGTTACGCAGCATACTCTCTTCCTAATTTTGGGTTTTTAATTCACAAAAGTGTGACTACACTTTTGTGAATTAAAAACCATACAGTGCTTGGCGATCGCTCAAACCCCACAAAAATAGGCTGTATCTCAATCTTGCCCAAGTATATTTACTTACTTACTGCATTAGTAAGTAAGTAAATATACTTGAAGGGCTGTAAAGTCCAAACAACTTTAAAAGTGCGGCGTAACCGCACTTTTAAAGTTGTTTGGACTTTTTAATTGTTAAGGATTTGTGCTAATGGAAACAGAGACGAAAGCTTTAGCCCACAAGTATTGTCAGCCAAAGCTTTTAAGCTTTTACATGGAATTGTGACTAGCTATTTATATGTCGAAATATTTTGTTAAGTAAACTTTAATTGCATTGTTAATCTGGACTTCCATAGGGCTTTATTATTAATTTTATCGGGGAAAGGAATGAGACAGAAAATTAAATTCAGACAAGTTGAATAAGTATATTTACTAAGTTTATTTAAGGGGCAGAAGATCATGTTGACGACAATGAATCGCGTTTTGGAAGAGAAGGTTGGCGAAGTTGACCGCATCTATTTGACTGATACTGACTTGGTTAACCTCGAACGCTTTGCTAATAGTTTTTCCGTAAGAGTCAGGACTTACAATCTCTTGCGCGATCGCGCAGACGAAATCACCATTCAAGCTCTCAAGCTTTTGGCACAGCAGTATCCTGAACTTGTGCAAAAGCAATTGCAACGCTGCAAATACGATATGTCTAACATGATTCGTTATGCATCTATCTCCATTCTCCGTGATGATGAACTCTTCTTTCGGGAAACGTTAATGGATTGGTTGGCAAACATCATCAATTCCTATCAAATTGCTAAGGAATGTTCTACTGCCTATCGTCTATTGCAAACTGCGGTTGATTCACTTTTGCCTGCTGAATGTGCGGCGATGGTCAAGCCATATACAGACATGGCAGTCTCAGCTTTACTTCATGCTTAATGAGCGCGATACAGAGGATTATTTCTCTGCCTTTGGCGGAGAAATAATCACAGAATGCGAAAACCGCGATAAACCTATTCAGAATTTTTAGATCACAAATTTATAAAGCCATCTTGTGATCTGTTATTTAAGATATCTTCGGAGAAAGATCATGGATAACCACCAGCCCATTACCATTGACCGCAAGGCTACAGAAGCAGATCGTCAAAATGCCCTGCGTCAGATCTACTTTCAAATTTTGGAACGTCAGCCCTATGAATACGAACGCAAAGAACTTGCCAAGCTAGAAAAAGACTTTTTAAAAGGTAAGCTCGGTATTCGTCATTTCATCGGTGAGCTAGTCATGTCGTCGGTATATCTCAACAGCTTTTACTATGACTGCTCAAATATGAAGTTTGTGGAATGGACTTTCAAGCACTTACTTGGTAGAGCCATTCAGGGCAGTGAAGAAATTGCCACTTATATGAATTTGTTGATGATGGAAGGCGTATCGGTTTTCTTCCATGAAATCCTTGGCTCTGAAGAATATCGCAAGGCTTTTGGTTGTTTTACAATTCCCTATGCCCGCGAGGCAAAGCTCTACGATTCTCCTCGCAACTATCTGCAAACTAATCTGTTGCAACATGAACACGTTGGTCAACGCGGCAAGATTGTCCCTACGATTTATTGGCAGCAGTTGGGCATGGATTGTGAAACGGGAACCTGTGTCATGCCTGACGCAAAAGTCGTCTCTACCCATCCTGAAGCAAATGAGCCGATGATCTTGCGATCAGTAAATGATGAGATTGAAGAACTTTTGCAAATGCTGCAAAAGAGCGATGCTAAGCAAGTTTTACAAAGCATGAATGAAAATCAGAAGTCGCTTCTCCGCACCCTCGCTAAATAAATAAAAATGGCGGCGCATCGCGCCGCCATTTTTATTTGGCTGAGCTTTACAGCAATTATCGATTAAACCAAGAAACCTTTTGAAAACTTTGCGAAGCAAAGTTTTCAAAAGGTTTCTTGGTTTGGTTTTGAGCGCAAAGCGCTATGTGATTACAGTGGGGCGATCGCGTCCTGTTAAGGTTTTAATTTGAGCAATTTGATCGGCAATCTCAATTAACTCCTTCAAGGCTTCTTGAGTATCAAGAGAATGTTTAGCAATATTTGGCTCATAGCTCTCCACATAAAGGCGCAAAGTCGCACCCTGTGTGCCAGTGCCAGACAAGCGGAACACAATCCGCGAACCATCAGTAAAGCCAATCCGAATCCCTTGTTTGTTGCTGACACTGCCATCAACAGGATCGGTATAACTAAAGTCATCACAGAAATCAATTACATAATTACCAAACTTCTGACTGGGTAACTCTGCGAACTTATCGCGAAGATTGTTAATCAAAGTATTAGCGCGATCGCTATCGACACCTTCATAGTCATGACGTGAGTAGAAGTTACGCCCGTAAAGTTGCCAATGCTCTTTAACAATTGCCTCCACTGACTGCTGACGCACCGCCAAAACATTCAGCCAAAAAAGTACTGCCCATAGTCCATCTTTTTCGCGGACATGATTAGAACCCGTGCCGAAACTCTCTTCACCGCAAAGGGTGGCTTTGCCAGCATCTAATAGATTCCCAAAGAATTTCCAGCCTGTGGGAGTTTCATAGCATTCAATTCCTAATCTTGCCGCTACGCGATCGGGTGCTTGACTAGTGGGCATTGATCGCGCAATCCCTGCCAAGCCGCCTTTGTAAGCAGGAACATGGTGGGCATTGGCTGCCAAGATTGCCAAACTATCGCTAGGAGTGACAAAAAACTTGCGTCCTAAAATCATATTGCGATCGCCATCGCCATCGGAAGCCGCCCCAAAATCTGGCGCATTATCGCCGTAGAGTACTTCAACGAGTTCATGAGCATAAACAAGATTAGGGTCAGGATGTCCATCACCAAAATCTTCAAGGGGAACACAGCTTTGCAGTGAGCTTGCGGGTGCGCCTAAGCGATCAACTAAAATCTCTTGAGCATAAGGCCCTGTAATCGCGTGCATTCCGTCAAAACGCATCCTAAAGTCAGGGGCGGCTAGTAATGATTTAATGCGATCGAAGTCAAAGATCTGTCTCATTAGTTCGGCGTAGTCAGCCACTGGGTCAATCACAGAAACGATCGCATTGCCGAGCTGTGTTTCTCCTAACTGGTCAAGATCAAGATCGTCCGCTTCCAGAATCTGATAGCTAGAAATAGTTTTGCTGATGGTGTAAATTGCGTCTGTGATTTTTTCGGGGGCGGGACCACCATTGCCAGTGTTGTACTTGATGCCGAAGTCGCCATCTTTACCTGCGGGATTGTGGCTAGCGGAAAGGATAATGCCACCAAAGGCGTTATATTTACGAATCATACAAGAGGCAGCAGGAGTCGACAACAGTCCTCCGCGTCCAACTAAAATCTTGCCGAAGCCATTGGCGATCGCCATTTTCAGAATGACTTGGACAGCATGGCGATTGTAGTAACGTCCATCACCGCCAACGACAAGGGTTTGCCCTTGAAATCCGTCAAGACTATTGAATATCGATTGAACAAAATTCTCTAGATAGTTAGCTGTTTGAAAAACGGTAACTTTTTTTCTGAGTCCAGAAGTACCAGGCTTTTGGTCAGAAAATGGGGATGTGGAAACGACTTTTATGCTCATTAATTTAAGCTACCAATGTTCTAAACGCTCTAAAAAATACGGCAAAGCCCATACCTTTGGGCGTGCTTTAATTTTACGAGGCATTGGTTAGCGTGACATACCCGACACTCATTTTGCAAACAAATAGAGTATGGGCTTCCTCTTTCATTTGCCGAAGCCTAGACTAAGCGATCCTAGTTTTGGTCTTACTCAGCATCCGCAGGTTTTACTCACCGAGTACTAACTGGCAAGATAGTTTCCTATCTTCGAGGCAGACTCCCTGTGTCCCAAGGAGTGAATATTGTTTTTTTATTTTCACCCATCCATAAGCTCTTTTAAAGCTC
>MNZA01000271.1 GCA_001873375.1 Oscillatoriales cyanobacterium CG2_30_44_21 | reverse complement strand
TCTCCCAATGTCCTATCTCGGTCTTTAAATCTGCGACCTTGGGGCGATTCTCTATCCCTATCCGATTGGGTATGCCACCGCGTTTCTGGTTGCGGCTTTTCCGCCAACGTTGCTTCTGCTTTTGCCGCAGATATTGCTGATATATTCCCATCTCTTGATGGTTGGCATAGATCATCAGATATATCGTCTCATACCCGTTCCATTCTCCCTGACAGTTATTCTGGACTGTGGTGTTGCTCTAACCGTTTCTTGACTTCCCTGATTGTCTCGTCACTGACGCTCTTGAATCTGACTTTTGCTTGCTTCCGTCTTGTCTCCATCATGACTACCGCCGTATCTGGCAGATAGCCGAGCTGGCGCTCATCTGTGTTTCGCGCTAGTTCTCTCGATATCGTACTTTTGTCTCGATTCATCCGCCGATCGGTCGCGCTTTTGATGTTGTTGATTCTGTTGGGTGCGATCGCTTTTTGATTGAGATTTAGGGGTGATCGCGCTTTTGATGTTATTGGTTTGTTGAGGGGTGATCGCTACACTTATAGCCCTTGTTTTTGTATGTGATAATTTAGGCATAGAAAATTTGATCGAACAAAAACGAAGTTTATGAGTACTCCTGTAACTATTGATGACATCTACAAGCTATTTCAAGCCTCTAAAGAGGAGTACGATCGCCGTGCTGTTGAAGCAGATCGCAGTATGGCGGAACTCAAAAAAACAGTTGATAGAACTAGTAAGGCAGTTGAAGCACTTACAACAAGATGGGGACGTTTTGTTGAAGAGTTAGTTGAACCTGCGGTTTTGCGACTATTTCAAGAAAAAGGCATTGATGTAAAAGAAGTGTATCCTCGCGCCAGAACTAAGCGTCAAGGGTTTGCTATGGAGATAGATATTCTCGCTGTGGATGACACTGAACTGGTGTTAGTAGAATGTAAATCACGTTTATCAAAGGATGATGTGGATGAGTTTGTTGAGAAGTTAACGCACTTTAAAGATGCTTTTCCCCATTATGGTAACTTTAAAGCCTATGGTGCTGTGGCAGGAATTGAGATTAATGAGGGGATAGATCGTTATGCCTATCGTCAAGGTTTATTTGTAATTAAGCCTTCGGGGGATGGTGTGGCGATCGCCAATGATGATGATTTTAAACCTATTACATGGTGAGTTTAGCGGTTTGTTATAGTGATATGTACCTTAGAGTAGGCTGAAACGTAATGCTCAAATCTCAGTTAGAACAAAAAACAAGTTTAGAGCTAAAAACAAATATTGATTTATCGAATGACTTGTATGAGATAGATTTTTATGCTTGGACACAGGAGCAGTCAGCACTATTAAGTCGCGGTCAATGGCAGTCTCTTGATATAGAGAATTTGGTGGAGGAAATTGAGTCGTTGGGTAAGCAGCAAAAACAAGAACTTCGCAATCGTTTGGGTGTTTTGATTGGACATTTGCTGAAGTGGGAATTTCAACCCGAATTGCGTGGTAAAAGTTGGCGGTCAACTATTGTCGAGCAACGCGATCGCATCACATTACATTTAAAAGATAATCCCAGTTTAAAGTCCTATCTCGATGAAGCAGTAATTGACGCTTATAGATTGGCTCTATCCTTAGTCGTGCGAGAAACGCCTCTCGATTATCCCGATTTACCCTCAGATTGTCCCTTTGCGATCGCCCAAATCCTCGATCCTCAGTTCCCAGAAGATTTGCGATCGCGCTAAGATTTTTATATTCTTGAGGTTGACTTTCAATGCAACTATTTACTATCGGTCATTCTAATCACAGCATCAAGACTTTTATTGAACTTCTGCAAAAGCATGAGATTACGGCTTTGGCGGATGTGCGATCGCGCCCCTATAGTCGTTATTTACCTCATTTTTGCCAAGCACAGTTAAAGGATTATTTAGAAGCTGACAAAATTCGTTATGTGTTTCTTGGACAAGAGTTAGGCGCAAGACCCGAAGATCAAAGTTGCTATGTCGATGGCAAGGCTCTATACGAAAGAATTGCGGCGACTGATTTATTTACAGAAGGGATCAGACGAATATTAAAAGGCGTAAAAAGTCGGCATAGAATCGCGTTGATGTGTGCTGAAAAAGATCCTTTAACTTGTCATCGAGCAATTTTAGTCTGTAAAAACCTCAAGGAATATGATCTAGATATCCAGCATATTAAAAGTAATGGCGATCTAGAATCTCATGGAGAATTAGAAGATAGGATGCTGGCTAAGCATGGATTTAAGCAATTTGTAAAACAAACAGAACTTAATCAGCTTTCACTGTTTGATGCTTTGTCCAATGTGCAAGATGTTGAAGAGTTAGACCGTGAAGATTGTCTCATGGAAGCTTATAAAAAGCAGGGTAATGAAATCGCTTATGTAGAAACAAAAGGAGAAGTTTATGCTTAGTCAGTCAATCCAATTATTTACAATAGGCTTTACTCAGAAAAGTGCTGAGCAATTTTTTGATGCTTTGATAAAGTCTGGTGTAAAAACAGTCATAGATACAAGGCTAAACAATGTCTCTCAGTTAGCAGGCTTTACCAAGAAAAATAATTTAAAGTATTTTCTTAAACAAGTTGGGGAAATTGATTATATACATATTCTTGATTTAGCGCCAACTAAAGACATTTTGGACGAGTACAAAAAAAACAAAGGCGATTGGGGGGTATACGAACAGAAATTTTTAAAACTTATATCAGATCGTCAGATTGAGAAAAAAGTCACGCCTGAATTACTCAATCATGGATGTTTGCTCTGTAGTGAAGCAAAACCGCATAACTGTCATCGCCGCCTTGTGGCTGAGTATCTAAGTAAAAAATGGGAGAATATTGAGGTATGTCATCTGTAAAAAGAATCATTTGTCTTGCTAATTCAAAAAAAGAAGGAGAACGCTGTATTGCTGGGATTGATATCGATACAGGTAAGTGGGTTCGTCCTGCATGTGATAGTCGATATCCTTCAGATGGCAGGGTTCCTGAGGATATTCGATTAGTTGATGGTAGAGAACCAGAACTATTAGATATTTTAGAGATGTCTCTAGCTGACACGGGGAATGATTTTGGGTTTGAATGTGAAAATCTTTCTATCATCCCAAACAAATGGAAATGTTTAGGAAAGGCAAGACCACACGAATTAATCAAGTATTGTAGTAACTATCATCAAATCCTGCATAATTATGGTAAATATGTAAACCCTTCTTACTTGAAAAACATTCCATTTGAAGAGCGTCGTACTCTTCAGTTGGTTGAAGTAAACAAATTTGATGTTGAACAAAAAATGACTTCAAAAGGTGTCATAGAATGGAGAGGTACTATTCAATCTATTAATGGGCAAAAACTTACTGGAGCAAAAATTACTGATTTGATATTTATCCACAAATTGAACGAAGGTTATCAGATTGCTGGGCAATATCTGGTCACTGTAAGTTAGTTAGGACTTACGCAAGAACCATAGGAATAGAAGGATGATTAAGCTGGCTCCGTAAATAATCAGATAAAAGTCCGCATTTGAGTTGGTAGATAGTTTTACCAGATTGAAAAGCTAAACGTTTAAGATGATGCCAAACAAGCATGGCACAAGCAATGTGATTACGCTGAATTCTGGATTTACGGCACTGGCAAGCCTCAATCCCCGTCAATTGCTTAATTTCCCGATGAAATTCCTCAATAATCCACCTGATGGAGCAAATAGCTTGTACTTCAGGGGTGTAGTCTTGATTTAAGTCG
>MNZA01000015.1:17163-19659 GCA_001873375.1 Oscillatoriales cyanobacterium CG2_30_44_21 | reverse complement strand
CCTCTGGTTTTTGGTTTTAATTTTGTTTAGCTATTTAGCACTTTGAGACAATGAATTGAAGCATAAACATTGATTAATAGTTACCAGTTTAGCGCTTTTAAAAGCTCGATAGACATACAAAGCTTTGCGCTGACTTAAAACCCCAACAAAATTTTAAAATCGGCGCAAAGCAACGCTCTCAAAATTTTGTCGGTACTCCTCAAAGCCTTAATAGGCTGTAGGAAAGTGAAAGTTTCTTTACAGTTTGTTTCGTAGTAAATCAGGTTAATCAAATAACTCACAAAGTCAAACATCCCCTTGTGATGATGTTTGCATGGAGAAATTCTCTTGCAACTATTCAGGGTTTATTTAATTGAAGTCTGTCGTGATCGAAAAATCTACAACGGTTTATAAAAATCTCTCCAAGATGATTAAAAGAACTTAGAAATCATCAACACCATAATCATTCCAGTACGAAATCCAGTACGAAATTAAAGTTGAGCCGAAGCTACCTGCCCAAAAGATATCGCAGAAGTAGCTGATCTGCCATTCACATTTAAACTACAGCGCTTTGCGCTTACTCAAAACTCAGAGAAATTGCGGAGCCGCGATGCACAAAAATTTCTCTGCAATACTCTAAGCCTCACAAGACTATAACTGCCCAAACAAAAGTGGAAAATTATGATTAATACTAATCAGACAGATGAAGTTATTACAGAGCGTCGTGGTAGTACCGTTAATGGTGTTACAGAATTTAGCGATCGCGTTCATTGGGGCGCAATCATTGCAGGATTAATGATTGCCATAAGCTCTCAATTGTTACTAAGCGCGATCGGTGCGGCAATCGGATTTGGTAGTATTGCAGACTCGGGCGCACCTCGCTCTGATTCAGGTAACGTTGCTGGAAACGTTGGTATCTGGACAATTATTAGTCTATTTATTTCTTTGTTTATTGGTGGTTGGGTAACCGCGCGAGCTTTTGGCTCGGTCAATCGCAGTACGGCTGCTCTCAATGGAGCGATTCTCTGGGCAACAACTCTCGCAATGAGTTCTTTTCTATTAGCCATTGGAGTCACTGGTGCTTTTGGTTTAGCTGCTGCCAATGCCAATAGGATCGCTAATCAAGCCCAACAAAGTGGAGTTACTCTTCCTGATGCCAGCAATAGTAATCCTTTCGGAGGAGACAGGTTAAATACTGGAGCCACACCAAGCCCAATTCCTACCCTGAGCGCTCAACAAACTCGTGACGCTGCCTCCAATGGATCTAAAGCTAGTTGGGCTTTTACGTTTGGCTCTTTGCTGGGGCTGGCGGCGGCAATGGTGGGCGCAAGTGTTGGCGCTCGCAATTTAAATACTCACAGAAGCATCTACAACGGCAACGGTCATAGCCAAGCATAATTGCTGATCAAAAAAATAAAAGAACCTTTAAAAGTGGCGCTCTGCAACACTTTTAAAGGTTCTTTTTTGTTAAATAATCCGTAGCACACGCGCCGCGTGCGCCACAGCTTGTTGATTTTGGTTTTAAATACGCTTAGATTCTTAATGGAACAAAATTAGCTGTAATTTGTCATAAAATATATATGTTTATACTTGAAATTTTATTAGTGTAAACATTTGGCAAAGCTCATAGTTCTAAATTAAAACATTACTAGCTTGCTTGAGTTGGCTTACCGATCGCCAGCAAGCTGCAATTATATTTGCCTTTAGCAGTTGTGTAACGGGGTTAGCTAAATTGACTCGATTCGTATTCGGTGATATCCACGGTCAATATAACGGCTTAATGAAATTGATAGATTTTATTAAGTGTGATTCTAATGACAAATTATTTTTTCTAGGCGATTTGATCGACCGAGGCGATCGCAGCTCTGACGTTGTGCGTTGGGTTATGGAAAGCGGTCACACCTGCCTCAGAGGAAACCATGAACAAATGTGCCTAGATGCCTTTGGCAGTGATGAAGGCTCTTTGGTATGGAAAGGATGGCTGCTCAACGGAGGGACAAATACCCTCCAAAGTTATGGCATAGAGGGAATGACCCAAGATCATTTAGAGTGGATGCGCCAGTTACCTCTTTACATGGATTTGGGTGATGCCTGGTTAGTTCACGCTGGTTTAAATCCAAATATACCTCTGGAATTGCAAGGCGCGGCTGAATTTTGTTGGATTCGCGAAGAATTTCATAGCGCCACCGAGCCATTTTTTGAAGACAAGATCATCATTACTGGACATACGATCACCTTTGTTTTTCCCAATGTAAAGCCAGGAAATTTAGTTTTAGGGAAGGGATGGCTAGATATTGATACGGGCGGATATCATCCTAAAAGTGGCTGGCTGACGGCTCTTGACCTTGATGCGGCAAAGGTTTATCAATGCAATACTTTTACGGATGAGCTAAGGGTAAATTCTTTGGCAGACATTACGACTGTCATCGAGCCGATGCCGACAAGAGCGCAAAGACAGGAGCTAGGTAAGGCAAGTCCCCAAAAGCGCCGTTGGTCTTGGGTATAGAAAATCGCCAG
>MNZA01000015.1:0-17153 GCA_001873375.1 Oscillatoriales cyanobacterium CG2_30_44_21 | reverse complement strand
CTGGCGATTTTTTTAAACTTTAAGAGCAAAAAATTATTATGGCTCTTGAAGCCTGTTGTATAGATCGGGGCGGCGATCGCGAAAAAAGCCAAAAGAGGCGCGGTTTAACATGACTTGATCTAGATCAAAGCTAGCCAAAATCACATCCTCTTGCTGATCATCCAACTCGGCAACCTTATCGCCGCGCTGATTAGCAATAAAAGAGTGACCATAAAAAGTCTGATTTCCCTCTAACCCGATGCGATTAGCCGCCGCCACAGGAATTACATTACTCACAGCATGACCGATCATTGCTCTTTGCCAAGGATCCTTAGTATTTAGATTCGGTTCTTCTGGCTCAGAGCCGATCGCTGTCGGGTAAAGCAATATCTCTGCTCCCATCAGCACCATCGCTCTGGCACATTCAGGAAACCATTGATCCCAGCAGATGCCCACGCCAATCTTGCCAAAAGCACTATCCCAAACCCTAAAGCCTGTATCCCCATTCCGAAAATAAAATTTTTCTTCATATCCAGGTCCGTCAGGGATATGGCTTTTGCGGTATACACCCAGCAAAGCCCCATCAGCATTAATCATCGCTAAGCTGTTGTAATAAACCTGCCCATCTCTCTCAAAAAATGAAACAGGAATTACCACATGAAGTTCTTTCGCCATCTTTTGAAAATGGGCGATCGTCGGGTGATTCTCCACGGGATGTGCCAAATCGAAAAATATATCCCGTTCTTCGCGACAAAAATAAGGACTTTCAAATAATTCTGGTGGTAAGATTACTTGTGCGCCCCGAGATGCAGCCTTGCTCACTAAATCTGATATTTTGGCAACATTAAAAGCAATATCAGCATTTAAACTAGCTTGGATTACGGCGATCGTGACAGTATGGGAGAGTGACATAAGCTTTTTGGAACTTTATATTTAATTATGCCTAGCTACTTGCTGCTTTTTTAAGAAATTAATGAAAAAAATTTTTATCTTACCAATTCAGTTTTATCGTTCATTTATCTCACCGCTATTTCCACCAAGATGTCGGTTTCAGCCGACTTGCTCGCAGTATGCGATTACAGCGATTGATCGCTTTGGGGTGCAAAAAGGGGGAATACTGGCTATAAAAAGAGTTTGTAGCTGCCATCCTTGGCATATCGGTGGCTATGATCCTGTGCCAGAAGAGTAAAAAGGGGATGACGCAAAGCGTCATCCCCTTTTATGCTGCCGAGAAGGCGCACAGCGTTGAGCTTTTAACCCAATCTGTAACCAAAGCCTCTGACCGTGACAATGTGCTTGGGATCGCTGGGATCGATTTCAATTTTTTCGCGAAGCCATCGGATATGCACATCCACTGTCTTGCTGTCGCCCACAAAATCTACACCCCAGACCTTTTCTAGTAGCTGCTCACGCGACCAGACGCGGCGAGGATGACTCATGAACAGGTCTAATAGACGAAACTCTTTAGGAGAAAGATTAATTTCGGTTTCGTTGATCGTGACGCGGCACTCATCGGGGTACATAGTCACATCACCAAATTTGTAAACAGTAGCATTAGAAGATACAAAGTCTTGACGACTACGCCTTAACAAAGCGCGACAACGAGCGACCAGCTCACGCATACCAAAAGGCTTGCTGAGATAGTCATCAGCCCCAACTTCTAAACCCACGATCCGATCAGCTTCATTCCCTCTAGCGCTAATCATCAAAACTGGGACATTGCTTCCCTCATGTCTTAGGATTCGGCAAAAATCTAAACCATTAATAGATGGCAACATCACATCTAAAACCACTAAGTCCAGCCTTTGTGATGTTTTCGCGATTTGCAGAGCATTGTAGCCATCTTCAGCTAGTAAAACGTTATACCCTTCTTCCCGTAGGGATAGAGCGATCGCCTCTTGGATAATCGCCTCATCCTCGACCACAAGTACGCAACCAAGATTAGCCTTAGCGACTGACGGAGCTTGTTCTGTTAAGAGCATAAAAATCTTTACTAAGCTTATCTGAACCGTATCTAATTTTACATTGATTAAGGACTGATTATGTATATTTTGGTTGGGAACACAGCCTGATCTTTTACATATCAATCTATTAAGCATCGTAAGCCAATCTGTTGTTAACTAAGCCCGAGAAATCCTGAAAGTAAGGAATTGACCGTATTTCTTAGAGTTTGATTAAGCGATCGCGCGATTTGAATATGTGGTTCATCGGCTTCAATGGGCAAGATTTGCGTCATGTTACCCTGACTAAGCTGCTGTATAACAAGATTGGCGGCTTCTAAGCCTGTGACATAGGCTTTTTCTTGCGACCATGAGCCATGATTGGTGATCACCCAGTCGCCACTCATATATAAGTTGGGGAAACTGGTGACTGCTCTAAGTAAATGTTGATAGCTACCTGGGGCAAAGTGGGTGACAGCACGGGGTAGGCGAATCACACTGCTATCAATGATTTTGGCATTAGCAAATTCGGGAATACAGCTTGTCAAATAATTTTGCACAATCTCGATAATTTCTTGGTTGTCAAGGGGTAGAAATTGATTGGCATGGTAAAAGTCAACCTCAATCACAGAAACAGTTTCATCGGTATACTCGTCATGGAGCGCATTCAGGTCAAAAAATGTCCAGCCTGTGGTTTTGTCAAAGCCAAAACAGGCATTCGATGGGCGCGGTACGTTAACTTTGCGATCGCACCAAAGCCGCACTGCCAAAACATCAATCGCTCCCAAATTCATCAAGTTCCGAAATTCGCGGCGCTTTTGTAAGGTTTTACTGCCAGCAACGATTTTTTGTATTCCAGAAATACCCACCCCAAAAATCACGGCATCGGCATCAAATTTCTCATCACCACAGGTCACGGCGGTGACTTTATCGAATTCATCGACACAGATATCGCTCACACGTTGATCGTAAAGAATTTTACCGCTGAGATTTTGGATGCGATCGCCCCAAGGCTTAAAGATTTTTTCGCCGACCGTGCCGCGACACCAAACCACATCAAAATCTGCTTGATGCGCCAGAATAAAGTAATAGAGCATCCCCAAGGCGGCGGCGGCTGAACACTGCTCCCCGGGGGCAAATAAACCAACTAACAACATTGGCTCAAAGGACTCTCGATACAAGCGCTCTGACACTCCGTACTGCCGAAATAGCTCGCGGGCGGTCATGCCATCGTACCTTTGCCACGCCTGATCGGAGTTATCAAAATCAACCACTGCATACATCAGAGGCAATGCGGAAAGGCGATCGCTTAGAGGCAATCTTTTAAACTGTGTGTAAGCAAAAGTGCCAAGGGGAGAAGGTAAGCGCGGCAATTCCTGAAAAATAGGCGATTCAACTTCTAGCCCTGCGGGAGAATACTGCGCTGATCTTGTCCAATCGGTAAAGGGATCAAGTTCTAATTCTTTAACTAAAGAAAAAATATTGCGATAGGGATACCAAAATCCATGAATTCCTGCTTCAACTGATCGTCCTCCTTCAGTTTTCCAGCCAGCAACTAAGCCCCCAGTCTGTGATCCCGCCTCTAACAGGGTAACGTCATATCCCTGTTTGGCTAACTGGTAGGTTGCACCCAATCCTGCCCAACCTGCACCAACTACGACTACTTTTTTGCTGTCTGTCATTTCGATCAATTAAAACTAATTATTCTAGTTATACCCAATAAAGAAATGGCTACGCCATTTCTTTATTTTAAAATCCATACTGTTTTTGGTTCCCAATTCACAAAAGCGATTGTCAGCGCAGCGCCACCCGCCTAGCTCAAATATTTAAAAAGCGCCGCTTAGCGGCGCTTTTTAAATATTTGATGAGCTTAAAGTCTTCGGCTAATTTTAAAACCATGAGAATCAGTTCCGCAGGTATGCAATAAGCCATAAGTATCGGCAATTTGACGAATCTCTTCAGTTTGCTTGGGACTCGGTTTCCAAGGATCGCTATTGTCATACCCATAGTAGGTTTCAACACCATCAATTCCTAGGGCGGCGGCGGCGGGGATCAAGTCTTCAGGCGATCGCCGATATCGCGCAGGATGGGCTAAAACTGCTAAACCACCAGCTAAATGAATCGACTTAATGACACTAATTGCTTGATAGTCAAGCCCTGCGGTAGTCTTGCTCTGCACATAGGGTTGCATTGCCTCATGCTCAGGATCGAAACTGTAACCAAGAATATGCACTTCCGTAAAAATTAAACTGGCATTGATCTCAATTCCTGTCCACAGGTTTGGTAGAGACTGGGGATAATGGGACTGAGCCGCAAAATGATCAAGATACTCCTTGGCAATGTAGTACCCCGCGATCGCATGATGGTCAGTAATTGCAAGATCCGATAGAGGTTGTGAGATCGCCTGTTGGATTAGGTCGATCGGCTGCATTTTACCGTCAGAATGGACAGTATGTAAATGAAAATTTAGCCTATGGGGGCAGCTAAAGGCATCAATGGATGCAAAAATATCTCGCAGCTCAGTAGTTGCGCTCGGCTCTGATATCAATGGCGGAGTTTGAATTAGCATGACAAATCTCTACATAAGCAAATCTTTAACAATTCTTAATCTCATAGTCGCAATCTTACCCAATTCAGGATAATTTTTTAAATATATATTGAAACTAATTCTCAAACAAAAATGAAATGAAAATCCTATACCAACTAGACAAAAGTGTAACTATAATTTTGTCTAGTTGAAAACCAAACCCATTATGGGTTTTCCAATAAAGAAATGGCTACGCCATTTTTTTATTGGATATAGCTGTTGATGGCGTGGCTTTGCCGCACTATCAAAAATTAGCCTTGCATTAAACTCTATGATTCAAAATTTAGGGCGACTGTTCGTACTGAGCTAGCTCAACCGTGTTGCAGTCGATACTTTGCTCATGGCGATCATAAAAACTCGGTAGTAAGTCTCGACTGACAACCTTTCCTAAACTTGACTCAATTTCTGAAGTAACTGCTACGCATTCACTTCCCATGTCTACCGCCCGCTCAACGACTTTGCCATCTTTCCCAATTAAGTACTCGATCCGTTGATATTGCGACATAGACTGTTAATTTTTCTCAACTATAACAATTGATAATATTCTAGCTTCTATGTATCAATATCGCAAAAGTAAAAACCCAAGAGGTTGATGGCGGCGCTTTGCGCCGCCATCAACCTCTTGGGTTAAATAGAGAAATGGCGTACAGTCTGTTGAGGCTTGGAAGGGTAAGGAGAGATTTTTGATCAGCGGCGCGAAACGCTGTATGGGTTCTATAAAAGTGCGGTAAGGCGGTAGAGTATAGCCATATTTTAAGAATTTGAGTCTATGGCTTTTCAACGTTCTAGCGGAATCCTGTTACATCCAACTTCACTGCCAAGCAAGTTTGGAATTGGGGACTTGGGAGAAACTGCCTATCAGTTTATAGAATTTCTATCGCGCAGTGGGCAGAAATTATGGCAAGTACTTCCCCTTGGTCCTACAGGATACGGCAACTCTCCTTACATGAGTTTTAGCGCGATCGCTGGTAATCCTTATTTAATCAGCCCTGATCTTCTGCAAAAGCAACATTTACTCAAGGAAGAAGACTGGGCGGATTTGCCTGAATTTAGCCAAAATGCGGTGGACTTTGAGGCGGTGATGCCTTATAAGCGTAAATTAATTGAGATCGCCTTTACTCGTTTCCAACAGGGCTATGTTGATCAAGATTTGCAACATCACCATGACTTATACCTTCTCCAAGAGCAGTTTAAAAAGTTTTGCTATGAAGAAAAAGACTGGCTCGAAGACTATGTTTTATTTATAACTTTACATGAGCAAAATCCTGAAATTCTCTGGAATAATTGGGAGTCTGCGATCGCCCGCCGTGATCCCCAAGCTTTACAACAAAAGCGGGAAGAACTCCATGAGCAAATAGAATTTCATCGATTCGTGCAGTTCATCTTTTTTGATCAGTGGCTGAGGCTAAGGCAATATGCCAATATGCGCGACATTAAAATTGTTGGTGATATTCCCATCTATGTGTCACACAATAGTGCCGATGTTTGGGCAAACCCTGAGAACTTCGTTCTTGATCATGAAACTTATGAAGTCGCGCAAATGGCGGGTGTACCGCCCGATTATTTCAGTGCTACAGGTCAGCTATGGGGCAACCCCGTTTATAACTGGGAATATCTTCAAGAAACTAATTTTGCATGGTGGATTGATCGCTTTCGCTTTTTAAACCGCTATGTAGACATCATTCGCATTGACCACTTCCGAGGTTTTGAAGCTTTTTGGCAAGTCCCCGCAGGTGAACTCACAGCGATGAATGGTGAATGGAAAACAGCCCCAGGCACTGAACTATTTACCACACTAAATGAAGTCATGGGTGAATTGCCGATTTTGGCGGAAGACCTTGGGGTGATTACACCTGAAGTTGATAAGTTGCGCGATGATTTTGGGTTTCCAGGAATGCGCGTACTGATGTTTGCTTTTGGCGGTGGCTCTGACAATTTTCATCTGCCCCACAACTATGTTCGCAATAGTGCGGTATATACAGGTACTCACGATAATGACACGGCGGTGGGCTGGTGGCAGCGAGCTAGCAAATATGAAAAGGATTTATTTTACCGATATGTCGTGGGTTATGCCACAGGTGAACCTATTAATTGGGCAATCATTCGCATGGCAATGTCTTCAGTATCATCGATCGCGATGATCCCGTTGCAAGATGTTCTTGGCTTGGACAATGACGGACGCATGAATACTCCCGGAACTGCGACTGGCAACTGGGGATGGCGCTATCCAGACTCTAGTTGGTTAAGTTCAGAACTTGGCGATCGCCTGCTGGATATAACGCAGATATATAGCCGTTAGGGCTTATTTGCGGACTAAAACGACCAAGATGAGCGGCAACTCATCTTGGTCGTTTTAGTCCTAAGCAACTTGACACAAAATTTGGTATGACTGTATATATTTAGTCATCATCATTTAGTTTCAAATAAATTTCACAAACGATTCCCATAAGGTCGTTCTGCCCCAAAAATAATGTCTTCCCTCGCTTTTGAAGCTCTAATCATCATTTTGCTGATCATTGCTAATGGTGTTTTCTCGATGTCTGAGTTGGCAATTGTCTCCGCTCGTAAAGTGCGGCTAGAGCAATGGGCAAAGGAAGGAAATCCCAAAGCCAAAGCAGCTTTAAGATTGATTAGCTCTCCAAATAATTTTCTGTCAACTGTCCAAATCGGCATCACCCTCATCGGCATTTTAAGTGGAGCTTTGGGGGGCGCGACTGTAGCCCAAACTTTAGAGAAGCAGTTAAATAAGATTGCATTTCTGCAACCCTACAGCAACAGCATAAGTTTTACGATTGTGGTGGGGATCATCACTTACTTGTCGCTGGTTGTTGGTGAATTGGTTCCCAAGCGCTTAGCGATGAGTAATGCTGAACGAATTGCCTGTTCAGTTGCGCCGCCGATGCGGTTTTTGGCAAATTTTGGTAAACCAATAGTTTATTTGCTGAGTTCCTCCACTGATGCCCTGCTCGGATTAATAGGAATTCAAGATACAGCGGAGTCACAGGTTACAGAAGAAGAAATTAAAGTGATGATTGCTCAGGGCGCTGAGTCGGGAATGTTTGAGGAGGCGGAACAGGATATGGTCGAGCGGGTTTTTAGGCTTGGCGATCGCCCCATCAAATCCCTGATGACTCCACGCACCGAAATTGATTGGCTGGATATTGATGCGCCTTTTGAAGAAACCCAGCGCGAAGTTTTAGAAAGTGATCATTCGCGTTTTCCTGTTGCTAGAGAAAATCTGGACGATTGTTTGGGAATTGTGGAAATTCGAGAATTTCTCAATGCCAGTCTCAAAGGTGAACCGATAGACTTGCTGAAGGTGAGTTCGCCGCCTTTGTATATAGCGGAGACGGCTAGTGCTTTAAGTGTTTTGGAGCAGTTTAAACAGTCGGGCGATCGCGTGGCGATGGTCACCGATGAGTATGGTGGTGTTGAGGGATTAGTGACCCTTACGGACTTACTGGAGGCGATCGTAGGTGATTTACCATCTAGCGATCGCCAACGTGATCACGATGCGATGCAGCGTGAAGATGGCTCATGGCTAATCGATGGCATGATATCTAGCGATCGACTTAAAGAACTTTTAGAGGTAGAAGATTTACCCTATGAAGAAGAACGCAATTATCATACTTTGGGCGGTTTGATGATGACCTATCTACGCCATATTCCCATCGTAGGCGAACATTTTATATGGGAACAAATTCGTTTTGAAGTTGTTGATATGGATGGCAATCGAGTTGATAAAGTTTTAGTAAATATGCCATCTACTCCACCGCCCGTAGATGAAGATTAGTAAGAATAGGCGGCGCAACACGTATTTAGGTTTTGTGTCGCTACGGCTATAATACCAAATTAGGAAATGGCGTTATAGCGCAAGGTTAATCTGTGCCGCTTGACATTAATCGTTTACAACAAGCCTTGAGTATTGAGGCAGACAAAGGGTTTTCTAACTTGCAGGGAAAGCAATTTTTGTTTGCTGATTTTTTGAATGTGAGTTTGCTCAAGGAGTTGCCCGAAGATTGGGAAATGAGCGATCGATTGCAAGCGCAAACCCTCGCCCATCAATATGCTCAATACAATGATTTGCCCCTATCACGCCGCCAGCACTTAATCGCGGAAACCCGCCGACTGCTTTACGAAATCCGCCGCCGTGAAATTGCGGAAACTAACGCGGCTCCCAAAATTAAGAAACCCAAAACTGAGGCGATCGCCTCCACTGAACCAAAAGCTCCAAAAAAAATCACGACCGACCTGCCGCTCAAAGATTTGGAGGGGGTTAGTTACAATATGGCGGCGCGGTTTAAGTTGCTAGATTTGCATACAGTCCGCGATGTTTTAAGTTACTATCCCCGCGATCACATTGACTATGCAAGGCAGATTCCCATTCGCGATCTCAAGGATGGCGATACAGTAACGATCATCGGCACAATCAAGAAATATGGCTGCTTTACCAGTCCCAAAAATCCCAACCTGACGATTGTGGAAGTGATTGTGCGCGACCATACAGGACAAATTAAATTAAGTCGGTTTTGGACAGGAAAACGCTATTCCAATCGAGGTTGGCAAGAATCACAAAAGAAACTCTATCCCCAAGGCAGTACGATCGCCGCTTCGGGCGTAGTCAAACAGAGTAAATATGGATTGACCTTAGAGAATTATGAAATTGAAGTCTTAGAACATACTCAAGATACGATTCAGTCAAAAACAGTGGGGCGCGTTGTCCCCGTCTATCCCCTCACTGAAGGGATTACGCCCGAATTAATTCGCCGCCTTGTGGCACAGTGCTTACCCGCAGTTTCCCAGATTGATGACCCGATGCCCGATCGCTTTTTAAAAGATTACGGCATGATCAAATTGCCTGAGGCGATCGCGCAGGTGCATTATCCCGACACTAGCGAAACTCTGGAACAAGCCGTAGTTCGCCTCACTTTTGACAAATATTTTTATCGCCGTCTAGTTTCTCTCTATCGCCGCCAACAACAAAAAGCGATTCGATTTGTGCCGCAAAGTCAGGCGATCGCCGAATTAGAAAAATTACTTCCCTTTGAGTTGACCAATGCCCAAAAGCGCGTCGTTGCTGAGATTCGGGCGGATCTGCAAGGCGATACGCCGATGAATAGATTAGTCCAAGGCGATGTAGGTTCAGGGAAAACGATTGTCGCGGTTTATGCCCTCTTGACTGCGATCGAGGCAGGCTATCAAACGGCACTGATGGCTCCCACAGAAGTACTCACCGAGCAGCATTATCGAAAGATTGTCGATTGGTTTATGCAGTTAAATTTGCCAGTAGAGATTCTCACAGGTTCCACTAAAACCGCCAAGCGCCGCGAGATTTTGCGACAGTTAAAAACAGGGGAATTGCCTTTAGTGATCGGTACTCATGCCTTAATTCAAGACACGGTTAACTTTGCGCGGTTAGGGCTAGCGGTAATTGATGAGCAACATCGCTTTGGCAGAGATCAGCGATCGCGTTTATTACAAAAAGGCAACGATCCCCATGTGCTGATCATGACCGCTACACCGATCCCGCGCACTTTATATTTAACCAACTCAGAAATAGAAGTTAGCATCATCGATGAACTTCCCCCAGGGCGAAAGCCGATTCAGACAGTTCTACTCAAACCATCGCAGCGTAAAGATGCCTACGAATTAATTCGCCGTGAAATCGCCCAAGGTCGCCAAGTTTATATAGTCTTTCCATTGGTGGAAGAATCGGAAAAGATGGAAGATATTAAAGCCGCGACTCAAGAGCGAGAGCATCTCCAAAATGTAGTTTTCCCTAACTTCCAAATTGGCTTATTACATGGACAAATGAGTTCTGCCGAAAAGGATGATGCAATCAGCGTGTTCCGCCGAGGTGAAACTCAAATATTAGTGGCGACTACCGTTGTGGAAGTGGGAGTAGATATTCCCAATGCATCGGTGATGTTGATTGAACACGCCGATCGCTTTGGGCTAGCTCAACTTCATCAGTTGCGCGGTCGGGTGGGACGTGGCTCGGCACAGTCCTATTGTTTATTATTGAGTGGTACTAAATCTCAGACATCGCAAGAGCGCTTACAAGTTCTCGAACAGTCGCAGGATGGATTCTTCATTGCCGAGCGCGATTTTCAAATGCGCGGCAAGGGCAAAGACGAAGGAACCGAACAATCGGGTCACGCAGGCTTCTCGATTGAAGATCGTTTACCTGATGAGGCAGCTCGTCAAGAAATTTTCCAAATTGCCCGACAAGCTGCCGAACGCATTATCAAAAAAGATCCAACTTTAGAACATTTTCCTGCGTTAAAAGCAGAATTTGATCTGCACTATCAACGACTGCAAGGCGGTGCAATTTTTACATAGTAAGTAGTGTTGTTCCGCCCGCTACGCAGGCGGAACAACCTCTGTTTTTTTAGTTTGCTTATGCCTAATACCGAATAAATAAATGGCGTAGCCATTTATTTATTTAAAAACTCCTGCTGGGCTTGGGTTTCAATTCACAGAAGTATAACAACACTTTTGTGAATTGGTATAACCACTTAATGCCCAGAAAATGTCGTCATCAAATTAGCTTTGCCACTGCACGCGATAGCCACAAAATAAAGTTCCCTGCCTCTGTGCCGTAATCTTTCCACCCAGCGATCGCACTAACTCCTGAATCTCATCTAAAGCCGTTAGAAACACTTCTGCTCCCAGATAGGTTTCTAAAATTGCCCAGTTCTCAGCTAGTTCCAAATCTGGCGCGATCGCATCAAAAATCAAAATTCCATCAGGTTTCATTACTCGCCTTGCTTCAAGCAAAACTAGCTTTAAGTAATTAATTGGATAGTAACAACTAAACCCAGTGGCAATTACGCGATCAAAAAAATCATTCTTATAACTTAACTGATGAGCAGCACCTAATTGAACGCCTTTAAATAATTTGGAATTGAGTTGTGAACCCCTAGAATTGAGAGCATCTTTGGCAACAAAACTAATTTCTTGACCATAGAAATATACTTCCCAATCACGCCAAGGATAAATCAGAAAGCTGACTCCACAACCGATATCTAAACACCGTTGATTTTTTTGAAATTGGGCAAGTTCCCAAAAAGGAGAAGCAATCTTACTCGACAGGTTATGGCTCACCCATTCGCGAAACAGAGGCATTGACTCCACCTCTTCAGGCAAATCAAAAACTTCATTGCGATATTCGCGATCGTATCTTTTCTGTACAATTGAGATCGCTTCTGTCCATGCATCAGCCTGTGAAGTAAAAGCTTTGCTCATCTACTTTTTGTTCAATAACTACAAGCGCAGGGATTTTCATTTTGCCTAAGGCAAAATGAAAATCCCTGCGCTTGTCTAGTATAACTAAAACCGAAAGGTTGCGGCGCGAAGCGCCGCAACCTTTCGGTTTTAAGCAAGCGCAAAGCTCTGTAGCTATGCAAAATTACTAATCTTGCGAATAGCAACTACCGCAGACTTGGGTGGCTCATTGGGCTGGCGTGATGGCCAGTTGGAACCAAGGGGAACCTTGCGAGTTTGCATAAACTCGCGACCATCGGTAGTTTTGATCGCAAACTGACGCGACTCGAAAGCCATATCTTTACGAATACCTTTCGCTTCTCCAGGATGTTGGACTGATAGAAACAGCGTTTTTTGATCGGGGGTAAACCAAGGCCCCGTGGTTTCACATTCCATTGGACCAAAGCCAAACAGAAATGCTTTACCAAGGTCTGCGCCAGAGGTGGGCAAGTACCAAATGGAACTATTGCCAAAAAGTCCGCGCAAGTTGGATTGGCTCACAGGCTTACCCGAAGCATCGACACGACTGGGAATAGCAAGGTTGTACTTGTCAGTGGACATATCCGTGACCATCCACAGATTGCCGCCGTTATCGATCGCGAGGTTATCAGGATTAGCAAAGCCTAATCCGCCATCAGCAGGTTCGCCACCTGTGGCAATCATTGACCATTTGAAAGTCATTGCTTCAGGTTGGTTGTCTTGTTCATTGAGGCGCATAATCCAGCCATACTCAAAAGCTTTACCATCGTTCCCTTTAAAGATGCGAAGGTCAGGGCTACCATCTTCGCCACTAGGTGAACCTGATGTGTAAGTAACAAAAAGCGAACCATCGGGAGCGACTTTAGTATCTTCAGGACGGGCGGTACAGGTTGCACCTACAGCGTTAGCCGCAAAATGAGCATCGATCAAGATTGCACCTTGCTTTTCGCGATCGCTCCCTACATAGAGATCCCCTAAAGTCTTAAATCGAGCTTCAAATTCGCTGATTTCTTCCGACTTAGTTGCCTTAAAAACGCCGCCCTCTGGACGCTGTGGTAAGGGAATCATTTTACCTACGTGGATTTCAGGCTGATCAGGATTTACGGCGGTATTAGGTTTCAAAGCAATCCATTTACCAGTACCATCGGTATTAAATTTGGCGGAGTAAAGCATTCCTGATTCTAATAATTTAGAATTACCTTTGTCTGCAACATTTTTTACCAGCCCTTTGCTGACAAACTTGTAGAGATGTCCACCACGGCGATCGCAGCCCGAATAGAAAACGAGCGGCTTATCTGCTTCGGCGCGAATCCCGACTGCTTCATGGCGAAAGCGTCCTAGCCATGTGTGCTTAGTTCCATAATCATTGGGATTAGCAGGATCAACTTCCACCATCCAGCCGTACTTATTGCCAGCCAAGCCAAAGGGATTGCCAGCACCATTTAGCTCACCGTCATCTTTGCTAAACTTTTTTTTGCTGGGGTCAAGGGAAGTACCATCTGCCATTACAGGCTCAGGCACAAAGTTTTGAAAGTTCTCTTCAGCGCTAAATACGGTTCCCCAAGGGGTAGTGCCGCCAGCACAGTTGCTGAATGTGCCGATAATCCGATCGCCTAATTTGTCGGTATAGCCCAAACCCTCAGACTTGCGGAAAATATCTACTGCTGGACCTGTCGATTTCAAGTAGCGTCCATCTTCTAAGCCTGAGATGCCCGTAATGCGGCGATCGGCTTGAGAGTAAGTCCGTTCCCATCTGCCGTCAGGATTCCGTTTTACAGAAATGACTCCAATACCGAGATCAATCAGGGCTTCTTTAGCGATCGCCTTGATTTTATCCTTGAGCGGGTTCGCATCGACCAAAGCCCAAGCATTAATATCTTTACTGCCTAAAGTTCTTAGCTCATCGGCAACTTCCTTGAAGGGTAAAGATTTGCCAATTACTTGGCTGTAAGATTCTTCCCAAGGAATGCTACTGATATATTCAAAATTAACGGTTAAATAGCCTTCATTTGCGCCAGTTTCAACTAGCGATAGATAATCATTGTTATATCCAAACCTTGAATCGCCAACGCGATCGCCCCAAGCTGCAATTACTTCATAGGTAAAGCCTTCAGGCACAACTAGGTCATCGACAACTTCAAAATTACGATAAGCTTCAATTTGTTTTGCCGAGGCAATCGCATCGGTAAATAATGGCATCGTTCCCTTGACTGGTTTAAAGCTCAAACCTGAAACTGGAGCCGCCATTGCTTCATTGGCTTCAAGAAAAGGTAATGAAAATCGAGAAGTGCGATCGCGTGGCATGACATCAAACAGCATCGCACCACTGATACCACCTAAAAAAGTCAAAAATTCTCTGCGTTTGATAGCCATCTGTAAATTTTGAATAGTTATTGCTCAAGCTAATCTTATCTTTCTAAGTTTAAGGCGAGGTAAACAAGGCGCTGTAGGAATCAAGTGGCGGCGCGATGCGCCGCTACTTGATTCTTAGCTTTTAGCGCAAAGCACTGTAGGCGGCGAAAGCTATATACTGATCTCAAGACCTACTTGAGGGCGCACCATGATTTTACAAATGCCACCTTCGCAAAAAATCATTTATCCAGATGACAACGGACAGCCGATCAGCAACAATACGGAGCAGTTTGATTGGATTGTAATGATCAAAGAGAATTTAGAATGTCTCTTTGCGAAAGATGCCAATGTATTTGTGGCAGGAGACTTGCTCTGGTATCCCATCGAAGGCGATAACGTTACTTGCACGGCTCCCGATGCCATGGTAGTAATTGGCAGACCCAAGGGGCGGCGAGGTTCCTATATGCAATGGGTTGAGGATGGGATTGCTCCTCAAGTGGTTTTTGAAATTCTTTCTCCGAGCAATAGAGCCAGCGAGATGGCGAAAAAACTTAAATTTTACGATCGCTATGGTGTTGAAGAATATTATTTATATGATCCTAGCCGCATAGATTTAACAGGCTGGCAACGCATCGGTAATGAATTGGATGTAATTGAGGCGATGGACGACTGGGTTAGCTCTCGATTGGGTATCCGCTTTGATATGAGTAGTGAGCAGTTGAAACTATATTTTCCTGACGGCAGAGAGTTTACAAGTCTCAAGGATGCTTCCGCCCAGTTACAAAGAGAAAAACAACGCGCTGATCGCTTAGCACAACGTTTACGAGAATTGGGAATTGAAGATGAATTTGAGAATTAATCAAATGGCAATGTCTTGTTTCATTTCCTCACCTTTGACAGGGAAAGCACTCTCTTTAACCGCGATCGCATTAGGTTTATGCTTGCTTGCCGATGGCGCGATCGCCCAAACCGCAAAGTCTAGCCCCAACCGCGAAGAAGCCTGTGAAATGCTAATTGTGGGCGGTGGTGTGGCTGGGACAGCCGCCGCCTATGAGGGTTTACTGGCAGGACGCACGGTTTGTTTGACCGAAATTACCGATTGGGTGGGGGGACAACTGACGGCACAAGGAACATCGGCACTCGATGAAGCCAAAAAACAACGTAATTTGTGGTTTTTCCCGCAGGGCTATACCGACTTTCGGAAGCGGATTGAGCGTGAGTATGGCAAATTGAATGCAGGTGACTGCTGGGTGAGTGTTTCCTGCTTCATTCCCAATACGGCTCAGGGAATTTTGGTGGAAATGCTTCAGGAAGCGGAGCAGAAAGGCAAAGGTAAACTCAAATGGTTTCCCAATACTGTAATTAAAAATTTGGAAATGAGTGCCGATGGTAAGTTAATTGATCGCGCGATCGCCATTCAACATCGTCCTGCCCCCAATACCCCGCCTTTAAGTTCCGTTTTACTATCGACAATTATCGCAGATGCCTATCGTTACGAAGATTCGGCAAGACTGACTAAAGAAGTAATTCGGTTTGTGCCATTACCAAGGAAAAATGCTAATAGTCAAAGTTCCAGCGAATGGTTTGTGATTGACTCCACCGAAACAGGGGAAATAATCGCCCTCGCCGATGTTCCCTATCGTTTAGGTATCGATCCGCGATCGCACCTCAATCCTTCTTCACCCGTGATCGAAAACGATGCTTACTGCACTCAGGGTTTTACATACACCTTTGCGATGGAGCAAACTGCGGAGCCGCAGCCCCAAACTAAACCCGACTTTTACGATCGCTACTTGCCCTATTACGGCTCTGACCCTAAACCCAATCTTGCCAACTTTGACACCATCTTTACCTATCGCCGCATCTGGAGCGCCCCAGACGAAAGCAATACCAACAAAAAGAAAAATGCCTTTGGGGTTTCGCCCATGAAGACTGGCGATATCTCCATGCAAAATTGGGTATGGGGTAATGACTATCGTCCAGGCAGCGATCGCGATAACTTGATCTATTCTCGCAATCAATTGCAGCAAATGGGACAGCTAACTCCACAGGGATGGATGGGCGGACTGCGGCAAGCAACCCTCAAAAGTGGCGAAGAAATCGCCCTTGGCTTCTATTACTGGCTGGTCGCTGGTACTACCGATTCTCAACAGAAAACTGGATGGAAAAAGCCATTTCCCAATCATCGCTTACTCACAGGCACAGATTCGCCAATGGGAACGGAACATGGACTTTCTAAATATCCCTATATTCGTGAATCCCGAAGGATTATCGGTCGTCCTTCCTATGGCTATCCCGATGGTTTTACGATGTCAGAGGTGGATGTGTCACAGGTAGATTTTGGCTCTGAGTTTTATCAAAGCAACCTCCCTGAGCAGAAGTATCGCCATCTGTGGAGGGCGATCGCAGGTATAGAAACAGCCGCCGCGATTAGGAACGATACCCCACCTGCCGAAATTAAGCGCCGTACCCGTTCCACGATCTATCCTGATGCAGTGGGCATTGCTCAGTACTATTTAGATTTTCATCCATGCTTGAGCGAATATCCTGTGGAAAAAGCTGGCAATACCGAACGCGAAGGGGTGCGTAATGGTCATAGCCCCGCCTATCCTGGACAAATTCCTTTGCGATCGCTGATCCCTCAAAAAATTGATAATCTGATCGTCTCTGGCAAAAATATCGCTTTCAGTTACATCGTCGCCGCAGGCTATCGCGTCCATTCTTATGAGTGGTCGGTGGGAGCCGCCGCCGCCACTACCGCTAGCTTTGCGCTAGCAGAAGGACTACGCCTCTATCAACTAGTCGAGAGCTTACCAAAAGTTAGTCCTAAGCTAATGGAGTTACAGCAAAAGCTCAATCAAAATCAAAATCCTACGGCTTTCCCCAATACTTCCATTTTTAATCTTGATTGGGGTGACTGGAAAATTTGGTAAGTAATTAAAACCTAAACCCAGAGGTTGTTCCGCCCGCATAGCGGGCGGAACAACCTCTGGGTTTAGAGATCCGTCGTTTATGCAAGGCATCGTAAGGGCAATTCATGAATTGCCCTT
>MNZA01000079.1 GCA_001873375.1 Oscillatoriales cyanobacterium CG2_30_44_21 | reverse complement strand
CGACTTAAATCAAGACTACACCCCTGAAGTACAAGCTATTTGCTCCATCAGGTGGATTATTGAGGAATTTCATCGGGAAATTAAGCAATTGACGGGGATTGAGGCTTGCCAGTGCCGTAAATCCAGAATTCAGCGTAATCACATTGCTTGTGCCATGCTTGTTTGGCATCATCTTAAACGTTTAGCTTTTCAATCTGGTAAAACTATCTACCAACTCAAATGCGGACTTTTATCTGATTATTTACGGAGCCAGCTTAATCATCCTTCTATTCCTATGGTTCTTGCGTAAGTCCTAACATAGCCAAGCTACGAGAATGAATTCAGATTTGCAACTATTCAAAGTGAATCTTGATGTCTCACCTATTGAGATTGACCACCTATGGCAAGTTCTGTCGGAGGACGAGCGATCGCGTGCGGATCGATTTAAATTTGCTCATCTGAGGCGTAACTTTGTGGCGGCTCGAGCAAATTTACGACTCATTTTGTCCCAGTTTTTGAACTGTAAAGCCACCGATATTGAGTTTGCCTATGGCGATCGCGGTAAGCCTTATTTAAAAAATCAGCCGATTGATATTCACTTTAATTTAGCCCATGCGCAAAATTTGGCAGCCTATGCAGTTTGTTGCAATCGGCAGGTGGGAATCGACTTGGAATATATGAATTTAGATGTCGATGTAGAAGGGATTGCCCAGCGCTATTTTTCTAAAAAAGAACAAGTATTGATCCAATCTCTATCTATAAATCCACAGCAACAATATTTTGCTTTCTATCGAGCATGGGTGCTGAAGGAAGCCTACGCAAAAGCCACAGGACTAGGAATTGCTAATCTGTTACATCTCGATTGTGTCAGCCTATTAGAAAATCCTGATGGAGAAGCTTTGACGATTAACAGATGGATGCTTCAGTTAATTACCGATCAACTAGATTTATCCTCAAAATATGTAGCCGCGCTTTGCACTCAAAAATAAAAGCGGCGCGATGCGCCGCTTTTATTTTTGAGTGCAAAGCGCTGTAAATATGCGGAACGGGGGACTTGAACCCCCAAGTCTTTCAACACATGTACCTGAAACATGCGCGTCTACCAATTCCGCCAGTTCCGCATTGGTAAATCATTTCATGACCCCGATTAACAAGTTTGCTTTAAAAGCTACCTAAAGTCAATCGGTACATCGCGATCGCCACGAAAAAAATGAAAAACATTGTAGTCACACTTTTGTAAGTTGGCTTAATCTGAATAAGTATTGCGATCGCTAGGGCATTGGTCAGCCAAGCGGGGATAGGCACTAAAACGCCCATTCCACGCCGACGAAAAGGACGCAAATACGTCGATCACGCTTTAACTGTCCAGTGCCAAAGGGGGCGTTAGATTACATTAACGCACGCTACAAGATCGGCGATCGCGCTGTATTCCTAAGTATGTTAGCTTGATATCATGTAATTTATGACTAAAACTGAGGTTAAGCCATGTTAGCTACAGATACTTCAACACAGATAGATGTTAGACAGGCGTTAATCCAAGAAATTGATCAGACTTCAGAATCTCTTTTAAGTGAAGTTCTCGACTTTCTTCTGTTTATTAGAGCAAAACATTCACCCGTACAGCTAGAAATACAAACAGATGTTGGTGACTTGGTAGAAGATCATGATGATCTTAAAGAAAAAATCTTAGAAGATCTGCGTCAGTCTTTAGAAGATGTTAAAGCGGGAAGAGTTCACGATATTTCTGAACTTTGGGATGGGATTGATGTCTAGCAATAATCCTAAATTGAAGATTCAGTTTACGGATATTTTTAAGCGGCAAGTTCGAGATTTAGCAAAGCGCTATAGACGGATTAAATTAGACATCCAACCAGTTTTAGATCAACTTCAGAGTGGAGACTTAGTTGGCGATCAGGTTAAAAATACGGACTATACAGTATTTAAAGCTCGTATCAAAAATAGTGATATTCAGAAAGGTAAAAGTGGGGGCTATAGGTTAATTTACTATATTAAAACCTCTGAGAATATTTTATGTGTTTTGATTTACTCGAAATCTGATGAGGATAATGTAACGTCATTAGAAATCAAGAAAATTATCAAAGAATTCTATGATTAATATCCGCGATTATAATAATTTGTTGCCAATTCCTCATCCAAATTCGATAGTGATCGCCCCCAGATCGTGCCATCACCAATAAATTTCGCCAAAATAACTACTTTTAGTCCAGAGTTGGGTGTATTACATCAAAGTTCCGTTGTGCCTAGTCAGTAGCGTGTGTTAGCGGAGTGTAACGCACAAGTAATTAGCATTAAAAAGGGCGCGTTACATTTCATGAACGCACCCTACAAGATCGGCGATCGGTTTGAATGATTCCCAGACCAAACATAATTAAATCAACCTGTGATAGCTTTGTATGTGTAATTTCATAACCAAAAGTCATGAGCGTATCATCACCCCAAATTTCAACCTTGGTTAAAATTATGGAGTCTTTACCTGTCAGTTTGCAGGAGAGAGTTACCGAGCATTTGCGAGAATATATTAATGACCTACAAGATGAGATTAAGTGGAATAACTCCTTTACAAAGAGCCAATCAAAGTTAGTAGCGGCGGCAAGAATTGCTAAACAAGAGATTGCAGAAGGTAAAGCGGTTGTTCTTGATTTTAACCAGCTATGAATTCATCCATTTTACCTTGATTCCATTTCATTAGCCTCCCCCTACAACAAAACTCTATCTCTTTCCAAGAATTCTGTCATATTCGGCGTGTGAACCAATCCAAAACCACACAATCTTCTCTTCTCCTATTTTGATAATCCCCAATGCTCTCCAGCCTATTCCTACTCTGACTGACCAAATATTTTCGTTGTTTCTAAGCTGCTTAAATTCTAAACTTGGATGAAATGGATTATCTTTTCAAAGTTGATAGTTTTTCTTTGTAGTTTCTTTGATATGTTCAGGCAATCTCACAAAAAGTTTGCGAAAATCTTTGGTTCTAGATGACTTCATTATTCTTCGCCAAAACCTTTTTCTTCAGTTTCACCTTTTTTATCTTCAATTAGTGCTGCTTGAGCCATTTCTTGAAATACACCTAGATTAATATTGGGATTTGCTAAGGTTTCTTGCCACTTTAGTTCATTGTGAATATCTTCTAGTAGTTGATGGGCAAGTTCATCTTGGAGATGGACTGAGAGCTTTTGAGCCTCTTTGAAGGCTTTTTCTAATAATTTAGTCATGGTATTTTCTGGGAGTGTAAATACATCTCATGATAACGCTTTTTTATCTGACAATTTACTGTATAGAACAAGATTATTCCCAGTATCGCCCCATCATCAATAAATTTCGCCAAAATAACTACTTTTAGTCCAGAGTTAGGTGTATTACACCAAGATACCGTTGTGCCTAGCTAGTAGCGTGTGTTAGCTGAGCGTAACGCACAAATAATTAGCATTAAAAAGGTGCGTTAATGTAATGTAACGCACCCTACAAGATCGGCGATCGGGCTGGATTGGCTATTGCGCTATTTCCCATCAAGTTTATCGCACTGCCACTGTATAACTTTATCAAGAGGGGCTGTAAGTTTTCTTATAGAGGGATGTATCTTATTATTTCTCCCTGTAATAATTTCAAAAAGTACTCGCAAAAACCATGCAGAGAAAATAATTGATAAGTTAATTAAACAATACTACGGACAAATTGGGTCAGAGATGGAGCCGTAGTTACAAAGTTCGTGGAAATTAGGGTGTGATTTAATTGAAGTAAGGTCTAAATCCAACAGGGAAATAAAGCGTTCAAGGAGACGGCGATTGAAAGCCAAGCGTTTGTAACTCGCCATCGAAAAGACAAAAGGTTCGTCAGGATGAACCGAAAGATGAGATTGCTGAGCATCAAACTTAGCCAGATTCAGCGCCATCAAAGAAGCGTTGAAATGAAAGTCAAGTTTGGTCAAATCACGAGCTTGGCAATCAGATAAACCCGTAAA
>MNZA01000173.1 GCA_001873375.1 Oscillatoriales cyanobacterium CG2_30_44_21 | reverse complement strand
GATATCTCCAAAAATCTATAAACAAAGAGAAGAAAAAGTAATTGCTAAAGTTTTATTGTTAAATTTAGTGGCTGTGATCGTAACTGCTATTGAGTAGCTCGGCTTAATTAAAACCTAAAGTCAGAGGTTGTTCTGTCCGCTACGCAGGCGGAACAACCTTAGGGGTTTTAGGTTTGTTTATGCCTAACTACTTACTACAATACTCATATTCTCAAAAAGTCTAGTAACAAGTTGTACTTACTTTAGACCTCAGATGATTTTGGTGAATCGCCGCTTCGCGGCGATTCACCAAAATCATCTGTGATGGAAAAAGCGGCAAACCCAAAAGAAAGCCTAATACTATAATTTTTTAAAGATCCCCTGCGATTAAAAATCTTCATGGATAAACAAGAGCAAGCTTCAGTAGTTGAACAGCAATATCTATGGGCAGTTGGACTAGATCCCGATACATTTCCGCCTCAATCATTGATCGGCGATCGCTACCGTGTCTTATCTTCGCAAATTGTCATTGATACCGATTCCCATAGTCTCCCCGAACTGCCCCTAGAGTTCCAGACCTATGTGGTGTCTTATCTCAAGCTATCGCGCCTCAGCTTGCATCTGCCACGCCCCTATAGTTTGCTGCTACTCGGTGAAGAGCTGAATCTTTCTGAAGTATTTTTATTAGAAAATGTGCCAATTGATCGCGAAGGTCAGCTTTGTCCGACTCTAGCGGAATCGTGGGGAAATGCTTCGGCACTGCGTCAAATTAGTCTGCTGTGGCAGGTTCTCAACCTATGGCAGCCCCTTGCGGAGCAGAATATGACCCGCACCCTAATTGATCCGAAATTAGTTAGGGTTGATGGCAAGTGGATCAGGCTCTTGGAATTGCAAGCCGATGTGTCGGCTGTGCATATTTCCCAATTGGGCGATATGTGGGTGCAGTGGTTGGACTTGGCTAAGCCTGAAATTGCCGAGCCGATCGCCGAATTTTTCTACAGTCTGGGGCGCGGCGAGTACGACATCAATGGCGCGATCGCCCATCTCGATAAAATCGCGATCGCCGTGATCAAAGATCAACCCCTCACGGTCAGGATCGCCAGTGCCACTGATGTGGGAATGCAGCGTGAGCATAATGAAGACGCTTGCTACCCAGATGTCAAGCACCAAAAACGTTTAGAACAGCCTGAAGGCTTGCGCGATCGCCTGGCGATCGTCTGTGATGGTCTGGGCGGTCATGATGGCGGTGAAATTGCTAGCGCCCTTGCCATCAAAACCCTAGAACAGCAGTTAAAAACTTTACTACAGCAAGCTGAAAGCGATCCTGATTTTACGGCGCAAGGATTTATGGCTCAGCTAGAAATGGCAACCCGCGTTGTCAATAATCAAATCGTCGCCATTAACGATCAGCAGCATCGCCAAGCCCAGCAGCGCATGGGAACCACTCTCGTCATGGCAGTGATGCCGCGCCCGATGGGACAAATCAGTAATGAGGTCTATGTTGTCAATGTCGGTGATAGTCGCCTTTACTGCGTCACCAAAGACAATCTGCGGCAAGTCACCCTAGATGATGATGTGGCAACTCGCGAAACCACTCTCGGCTATAACTTTTATGCCTATTCCACTCAACGTATTGATGGGGGAGCCTTGATTCAAGCCTTGGGGACACGCGGCTCGGATATGCTCGTGCCAAGGGTACAGCGCTTTTTTATTGATGAAGACTGTCTCTTGTTGCTGTGTTCCGATGGCTTGAGCGACTTTGAGCGCATTGAGCAGATGTACCAAGATTACCTCTTACCGATCCTTACCCAAGGTAAGCCTCTTGATCGCAGTTGCCAAGATTTGATTGACAAAGCCAATGAACTGAATGGGCATGACAATATTACGTTGGCAATTATGCGCTGTCGTCTCGCTGAGGCTGACATTGCCGAAGACGAGGCTATCGAAGGTAACTTCATTAATCCAGATCAACCTAAGGAAGATAAAGCCGACACAGCGGATATCTCTCCTAGCGATCGCCATGATGATGAAGCGGGAATGTTAGCAGTTGGGGAGTCAAGTGCTGATACAGAAGTTGAAAAACAGTTACCCGATAATTTCGATTCTGCAAAAACGGAAGTTGCAGTTCCTAAGCAAACCAACATTGCTTTTATCGTGGTCTTAATTTTAGTAGCGCTGATCTTGGGAAGTGGATTTGCCGCGATGCAGTTTCCTCAAGTCCGCGATTGGGTACAAAAAAACACGCCTGTCAAAATTAACAAATAAATTACTGAACTTGTGCGTGGCGGCGGAGCCGCCATGTACAAGTTTTTTTTGGATTTAAGAAGATGTAAACACATTAAAAGCGTTGCTTTGCAACGCTTTTAATGTGTTTGTTTGAGTGGCAATTGCGGTAAGATAGATTTCATGAAAATATTAGGAATTGACCCAGGGCTTGCCATAATTGGATTTGGCTTAATCGAAGTTAAAAAACCTGCCGCCCCGAAACTATTAGAATTTGGCACTATCGTCACGCCCAAACAAACCCCAATCGGCGATCGCTTAAAGACCATTTACGAAGATATGCATACGCTAATCGAACAGTTCCAACCGCAAGTGGTGGGAATGGAAAAGCTATTCTTTTATCGAATGGGAAACTTGGTGAATGTGGCTCAGGCTAGGGGTGTGATTGTATTGGTTCTCAATCAACATAATATTGAACCCATCGAGTTCTCTCCACCACAAATTAAGCAAGCACTAACAGGACATGGCAATGCGGATAAGAACGATGTGCAGGAAGCGGTGAAAAGAGAACTCAGTCTTGATGCAATTCCCCGTCCTGATGATGCCGCCGATGCGATCGCGGCGGCGCTGACCTGTTGGCTAATTGCATGATGGCAATGGTTCTAATTGTTTAAGATTTATCATTGAATCTTAGGGGCATAGCATTTGCACAGAAATCTATAATTTTTCAGATTGCCTGAATTTGGGAATGCTTTGCCCTGAATCTCAAAAAGCGGGGACAATTTATCTGTGAAGGCATAGAGGGCATAGCATTTGCAGATTGATATGATTGCGGGTTTAAAAAATTGTGGCGCAAATGCTATGCCCCTACGGGATTCTCATCCAATTTTGCTAATTGCTTCTTTTTGACAAGAATCAAGAATGAACTCAGCGCTAAAATTGACCTAAGAAGATTGAGAAAAGATAAATCATGACTAACAAAGACAACAACGATGGCAAGCGCGAGATCAAAATCTACAAGAAAACCTATCGCTTGCCAGCTTTGTCGGGGGGCAAGCTCGATCAATTGCAGAGCCAAATCCGTCAACGCAATGAGCATTTGACCAAGGGGCGTTTAGTTGTTAAGAAGGAAGAACAACGGGGCATATTTAGAAGAAAGGTGGTTGAACATAAAGTGCGTAAGCCTCTTAGTTTTGAGGAACGCTATAAGGAGCTAAATGCGATTGTCCAAAATTACGATCAAATGGTATTAGTCCTTAGACATCATCAGTACGACTATCAAAAATTCTTTCAGGAATTAGCAAAGGAAATTGGCTCAATAGGTGTTTCGGGGAGGTAAAGAAAGGAGAGAGTCCAACAAAGCACTCAGCAGAGCTTTTCCCCTCCTCTTGGCATTATGAACAAACTCAAAGAAGCCCAAATACAAAGGTAACTTTTCTTGAGAAATACCACGATGAGGACGTAACCAAGAGCGCAAAAGCGACCAAAAGCCTTCCATGGTATTGACATGAACTTCACAGAAATCATCACCATCTTCATCTCTAGCATATTCTCCCGCACCATGACAAACAGTT
>MNZA01000035.1:3648-17505 GCA_001873375.1 Oscillatoriales cyanobacterium CG2_30_44_21 | reverse complement strand
CGGGGGGATTTACACACAAATTGTTAAATACTACATTTCACCATTGAATTAGCGCTTCGTTATTACTTATTATAGAAATATAGCGTTTTGCGTTTACTTAAACCCCCAAAAGATACTTGAAAGTGCGGCTCCATTGTGCTTTTAAATATCTCTCTGTACTAGCGATCGCTCTTTACAAGAGCGTATAAATCCCCATGATCCCTGCACTAGAGCATCCCAACGAGTCAGAAAGATTAGAATCTTTGTATCAGTGCAGTATTTTAGATACCGAGCCTGAGCAGGGTTTTGATGACATTACACAACTAGCTGCCTACACTTGTCAGACCCCGATCGCCCTTGTGAGTTTGCTTGACAAAGATCGGCAGTGGTTTAAGGCGAGGGTGGGGCTTAGTGTTACCGAAACTCCAAGGAGGCTTGCTTTTTGCGCCCATGCGATTCTCCAAGATGGCATTTTTATAATTCCCGATACCCTCAAGGACGAGAGATTTGCCAACAATCCCCTAGTCGTTGATTCGCCGAATATTCGCTTTTACGCTGGCGTACCGATTAAGACATCTGAAGGTCATCCCATCGGTACGCTTTGTGTAATTGACCGTCAACCAAGGGAACTCAACAAAGAGCAGATAAGCTGTCTGAAATCTCTAGCAAGGCAAGTCGCTTACATGGTGGCAACGCGCCGCAGCTTGGCAGGAATTAATCATTCCCTGCCGATCGCCTCTGCATTGCCGCGTCAATTTAAAGACAAATTTATTCGGAAAGTTGCTCTTTGGACAGGGTTAGCAGCTTTGATGGTGATGGGAATCAGCTTTATTTCATTTGTCAATTTAAGCAATGTCCAGCGATTGAATACGGCTGCCCTTGAGCAAAGAGAAAAACTAAATAGAATTAATCAACCATTAGATCTATTGCAAGATTTAAAGGTAGAACTTAGCAATTATATTTTAACTAATGACTCCCAGAGATTAGCTCGCTACGAAGTGGTATTAGTGCAACTAAGACAAGATTTAGAATCCTTGCAAATATTGCCTAAGTTATTTGTCAAGGAGCAAAATAGTGGTCAACTTGATCAGCGACAAGAGGTATTTACAACTAAAATAAATCTCTTGTCTAATACGATTAATCAAGAAATAGATGAATTACAAAATTTGCTATTGTTGCAGCAAACATCAGGCATTGAAGCGACTAGAAATAAACTCATAGATATCAATAATGATGACTTGATTGGTAATCTCCATCTGCAACTAGATGATCTAATCAAACTAGAAAATCAAAGCCTAGAAAATCATTTACAGATGGCGAAGTTATCCGCTAGTAACTCGGTAAACATCTCTATGGTGACTTTGATTTCTACCTTAATTGTATTAGGACTATTATTTTATTTGGTTAACAAAGAAGATAATATCCGCCGTGAGTTAAGATATAACCTAGAGCAGGAAAGAGACTTCACGATAACTGTTTTAGATAATGTGAAAGCGATTGTCATTGTACTAGATAGCAGTAGCAATATTATCCGCTTCAATAGTGAAAGTGAGGCAATGTCGGGCTATCGCTACGAAGAAGTTCGCAACCAAAGTTTTTATAAAATCTTTCGCTTAGAGCATGATACAAAATTATTTAATCAAGATATTGAGCAGACAACAAGAAGAACATTCTCCGCTTCCTATGAGAATGAATGGAAGACTAAGAATGGTGAAACTCGCACGATTTCTTGGTCAGCAACGGCGCTACTCGGTAAAGCAGAAGCCAGCGAGTTTATGATTGTGACTGGGCTGGATGTCACTGATAGCAGGCAGTCTGAGGATCAGATTCGTCTCCAAAATTGGCGATCACTTGTTTTTTCTAAAATCACTTTACGCATTCGCCAGTCTTTAGATATTAGCGAAATCTTGAATACGACTGTTAATGAAGTACGGCGCTTTTTGAGCTGCGATCGCGTTATTGTCTATCAGATTATTGATACTGCGGGAAATGGCGGCACGGTTGCTGAGTCAGTGGCGGAGTCGGTGGAAGAACCTTGGGCGGCTTGTTTGGGTGCGGATATTGTCGATACTTGCTTTAATGAAGGGCTTTGGGACGGTTACCGTCAAGGACGCAAGGTGATCAATGATGATGTCTCTAGTTCCGATATGCCTGACTGTTATAAAAATCTCATGGCAAGGTTTCAGATCAAGGCTAATTTAGTGGTGCCGATTTTAGAAAGCGATCGCTTCTGGGGCTTACTGATCGCCCATCAATGCAGTGATACTCGCCATTGGCGCAAATTTGAGGTGGATTTTGTCTCTGAAATTGGTAGTCAAGTGGGAATTGCGCTCTATCAAGCCATGCTTTTAGATCGAGAAACGCAAAGACGTGAGCAACTATCGCAAAAAAATCAAGAACTAGAAGAAGCACGCCACCAAGCGGAAATGGCAACTAAGGTCAAAAGTTCTTTTTTAGCCACGATGAGCCACGAAATTCGCACACCGATGAATGCGGTGTTGGGAATGACGGGGTTACTAGCAGACTCGCATCTGTCGGTACTTCAAAGGGATTTTGTGGATACGATTCGACTGAGTGGTGAAAATCTGTTGACATTGATCAACGAAATTCTGGACTTCTCAAAACTAGAAGCCAATGAGATGGAATTAGAAGAAATTAATTTTAATCTCAATACTAGCGTTGATGAAGTGACTGATCTTTTGGCAATGATGGCGCAGTCTAAGGGTTTGGAGCTTGCCGCGTTGATCTATCAAAACGTGCCTCTGCACCTCTGCGGCGATGTAGGGCGACTGCGCCAAATCCTCATTAATTTGATTGGCAATGCTATCAAATTCACCGCCACAGGAGATGTGATCGTCAAGGTTACGCTGAGGGAACAGACTGAAACAACAGCTACGATTGAGTTTCGGATTATCGACACAGGCATTGGCATATCTCCAGAAGCTCAGCAAAAACTTTTTCAACCCTTTACACAGGTTGATTCTTCGACAACTCGTAAGTACGGCGGCACTGGCTTGGGGCTGGCGATCTGTAAGCAGATTGTGGAGTTGATGGGAGGTGAAATTGGGATTGAGAGCGAAGAAGGAAAGGGTTCTCAATTTTGGTTTACAATTCCCTTTGATCGGCAATCCTCGGAAATGATTGCCCAGACTAAGCCGCACCGTGAAGTGAATCTTCGCGATATTCGGGTGCTGGTCGTGGACGATAGTGAAGCGAATTGTAAGATTTTGACCTATCAACTCACAGCTTGGCAGATGCGGGTTGATGCAGTGCAGAGAGTCTCAGATGCGATCGCCGTAATGAGAACTGCGCTCACCGAGGGCGATCCCTATAAATTGGCAATTCTCGATATGCAGATGCCCGAACTGGATGGCGAAATGCTGGGCGCTCAAATTAAGGCGGATACAGATTTGCGAGATACAAAGTTAATTATGCTAACTTCCCTTAGTCAGTATGGCGGGATCAATCGGGTTAGAGACTTAGGATTTGAATATTATTTAGTCAAACCCGTTAAGCAATCTCGATTACTAGAAGTACTAATGGATGTGGTGGTTATGTGTGAGGTCAACCCCAGTCACAGCAATTATTTGCAACCTAATCTTCCCAAACTATCCGATGATTCGGGGCTAGCATCTAATAGTTCTTCGGTTCAAAAGTTTTCAAAACTAAAAATCTTGATTGCGGAAGATAGTCCAATTAATCAGAAGGTTGCCCTGCATCAATTACGGAGTTTTGGCTATGACGCGGATGTGGCTGGCAATGGTAAGGAAGCTCTCAATTTGTTAGAACAGATTGATTATCATCTGATTTTGATGGATTGCCAGATGCCAGAGCTAGATGGCTACGAAACTACCCAAGCAATTCGTGGGCTAGACTCAGACAAAAATAAAGTGGTCATTGTGGCGATGACCGCTAATGCAATGAAAGAAGACCGCGATCGCTGTATTATGGCGGGAATGGATGACTATCTTAGTAAGCCCATCCGCAAGGAAGATCTAGCGCAAAAATTAGCAGAGTGGGAAATGGTCATCTTTACAGAATCCAAATTAGAACCTGAGCCAAATGAAGAGAATGAACCTGCAGAACAGGTTCTAGAAAGCGCGGTTCCACTCATAGACTGGTCGTATATCAATGACATTGATAGTGATGAAGACTTTAAGAATGAGTTGTTGCAAACATTTTGTGAATCTACAGAGCCAATGTTGGTGCAGCTTAGTGAGGCGATCGCCTCTGAAGATTATATTCAGGTTAAGCGCATAGCCCACTTTATCAAGGGTTCTTCCGCAAATATTGGTATTACATCTATGGCGGCGATCGCCAGCAGTTTAGAGCATTTAGTCATTGATCAAGCGACAACATCTGAGGACAAGATCATGCTTACAAGTCAAATGCATCAGTCTCATCAAAAGCTTCAGGATTTACTCTTGCAGGTTAGCCAGCTTATTAGATAGATACCCGCCCGCTATGCGGACGGAACAACCTCTGTCCTTAGGTTTTAGTTAGATCCAGCGACTTAATCAAAAAACCTAAGGCTAACTCAAAAGCGCTAAAAGAATAAGGGCGGCGCTTTGCGCCGCCCTTATTCTTTTAGTAAACTTGCTCGATTTCGCTGATTTCAGGAATTTCTTCCTTCAACTTACGCTCAATTCCCATTCTTAACGTCATCGCTGAGCTAGGGCAAGAGCCACAAGCCCCCTGCAAGCGCAATCTGACAACTGGCCCCTCAATTTCGACTAGCTCCACATTGCCGCCATCAGACATCAAGTAAGGGCGCAATTCATCCAGAACGTTTTCAACGTTTTCTGTGGTCAGGGTTAAACTCATCTTTTTCCTAAAATTAACTCGAAACTATTAATGTCTATGTTACGACAAAAGAGAAAATGGCTGCGCTATTTTCTTTATTTGGTATAAGTTTTACTGGGTTTAGTTTTCAATTCACAAAAGTGTAGTCATACTTTTGTGAATTGGTATTACACAAAGCACGCATCATAAAGGCAACCTCCAAGATAAGAGTGGCGGCGCGATGCGCCGCCACTCTTATCTTGGGTTTGGTGCTGGCTACAGCTATACTTTTAAATATTTCGAGCTAAAGATGACAAAATCTCTCAAACCGTTGTTGATTGTTGGCAGTGATACGGGTGTTGGCAAAACTGTAATCACATCGGCGCTAGCGAGCTATTGGCTGACATATCGTAACGATGATAAAAATTCTCTGGGCATTTATAAGCCTTTGCAATCGGGGATTGGCGATCGCGAATTTTTTCATCAAACCTTTGCGCTGACCCAGAGCCTAGAGGAAATTACACCCTTATATTTTGAAACCCCGATCGCCCCTGCGATCGCCGCTTTTAAAGAGAATAAAGAAATTGATTTGGCTCTAATCTGGCAACAGTTTTTACAACTTCAGCGACAAAAACAATTTCTATTAGTGGAATCTCTAGGCGGACTTGGTTCCCCAATTACGAATGAATACATCGTTGCCGACTTAGCAAGGGATTGGGCTTTGGATACGATCTTGGTTGTGCCAGTGCGCTTGGGGGCTATTTCCCAAGCGATCGCCAATGTCGCCCTTGCCAATACCCAAAAAGTTAGATTGAAAGGAATTATTTTAAGCTGTTCGCAAGCTTATACTGACGCAGAAATTGAAGATCTAGCGCCGCCGCAAATGATTTCTCGGTTAGCTTCCATTCCTGTATTGGGAGTCCTTCCTTACATCGAAAATCTTGGCGATATTCCCCAACTAGCACAAGCCGCCTCAGAACTAGATATTGAAAATATCTTCATGCCTACGAATTCCAAATAGACTTTTAAAAGCATGGATGTCCACTCTCTGCCGATCGCTTTTCTTAAACAGATTTCCACAGATGAGACTCAGATTGAAGTTGTAACCAAATTGGGCGATCGCGTCATTACTTTGGGGCGCGATCCTAGCTGTGACATCGCCATTGATATCAATATCTATACTTCTGTATCTCGCCGTCATGCGGAGATTCGTCCCATTTTTACATTGGGGCAGCTTGTCGGCTGGGAGATTTGTGATCTTAATAGCGCCAATGGAACCCATGTCAATGAGCAGCCGCTATCGGGTAGCCAAAAGCTCTGTCACGGCGATCGCATTCAATTAGCAAGTTCTCCCCAATTTGTCTTTGAGTTGCAAACCGATAACCCCGATCCTGATTTTGACCAACGCCCGCGATCGCAAATTACGAGCCTAACCCTAACTAAACTGTTGCCAATTTTCTCGACAGGACAGGACTTGTGGAAGCAAGCTTATCTGTTACCAGGAATCGCCACGGTGGGATTTATGGTGATCATGTTTGCATCGTTAGGGCAACCCCAAATATTTAACTTGGCAATTTCGGCATACATTAGCCTTGCCACTTATTACTTTGTCTATCAGCTTTGCGGAAAGCCGAAACCTTGGTGGATAATTTTTGGCGCAGCTTTGCTGACTTCCCTAATTCTCAGAAGCCCACTTTTACAGATATTTTTTTGGTTCTTCTATCAAGTTCTTCCAGGAACCGCACCAACGCAGCAGGCTAACTTTACCAATGTCTTTATTGCCATGTTCTTTGGCGCAGGCATGATGGAAGAACTTCTCAAAGCTTTACCAATTTTCTTGCTATGGCTAGGTGGACTGAAGATGAACCGCAAGTGGCGATCGCGCTATGGCATCAGCGAACCCCTAGATGGCATTTTAATCGGTGCTGCTTCCGCGATCGGATTCACCTTAAACGAGACTTTAGGTTTATATGTGCCGAATATTATCCAAGGTGTGGCGAGTCAAGGCGGCAATATAGAAATGGGAGAGCTAACAGGGCTGCAATTGTTGATTCCCCGCGTACTTGGCTCCGTGGCAGGGCATATGGCTTATAGCGGATATTTTGGCTATTTCATCGGTCTAAGCAACCTCAAGCAATCGCTACGTTGGCAGATTTTGGCAGTCGGCTATCTTAGTTCCGCCTTTCTCCATGCGCTTTGGAACACCAGTGCTTTGGTCAGCTTTTGGCTACTGGCTTTTGTTGGCGGTATTTCCTACGCCTTTCTAGTTGTGGCAATTCTCAAAGCTAAGAGCTATTCCCAACTCAATAATTGGTTAAGTAGCTGGGCTTAATTAAAACCCAAAAAGGTTGTTCCGCCCGCTACACGGGCGGAACAACCTTTTTGGGTTTTAGTTTACTTATGCCTACCCCAAGAAGGGAGTGGCGGCGCTTCGCGCTGCCACTCCCTTCTTGGGATTCGTATAATTACTGCATAGCGCATAGGAGGCAAGTCGATGACTTTGGCGATCACAAAACCAGTTTCTCCCGAAATTCAACCAGAAAGATCTCAAAAAATCACCTTTGAGGATTTCCTTGAGTTTGATGATGGCACGGACTTTATGTATGAGTTGGAAAATGGAGAATTAGTTCAAATGGCTTCTGAGAGCGAGATCAATCAACGTATTGCTGTGTTTTTGTTAATTTATTTTTCACAGTTAGGTATCCCCGCCTCTCGGCTCAGGATGAAGAGTGAAATTGCGGTGAATAGTCGCATGGTGAGCGTGCGTGTGCCTGATTTAGTGGTATTTTCTGAAGAGTTGGCGGCGGTGATGCAGGGGGCAAAGCGATCGCTGGTGCTATTGGATATGCCCTCACCTGAGTTGGTGGTGGAGTTAGTTAGTCCTGGTCAAGAAAGTCGGGATTATCGTTATAAACGTTCTGAATATGCAGCGCGGGGAATTTTGGAGTATTGGGTTGTCGATGCGATCGCTCAAAAAGTTACAATTTTTCAATGGGTGGAGGGTTTTTATGATGAGTTGGTGTTTACAGGCGATATGGTAATTATTTCGCCTTTACTTGGTAATTTGACCTTGACAGCAGCACAGATTTTGCAAGGATAGTCAGATCTAAAAGCTGTAGCGATCGCTACAGCTTTTAGATCTGGTTTTGGGAATTAAAAACCCAAGGGGCTGTATTTGATCTTTAGTAACAAAAAAATTAACTTCCGCTATGTCTTCTAGTCCCACCCCTCCATCACGCTTAGGCGGATATTGGCAAAAGTTTCAGCCTTGGTTAGAGTCCACCGCGATGATTGCTTGGGGCTTGACATTGCTGAGGCTGTGGCTATCCAGTCAGCTTTTTTTATTAGTACACCCCAACTACGTCCCCTTGACCATAATTGCGGGATTTACGCTGACCTTGGTGGGGCTTGCGGAAGCTTGGCGAGTCGGTCAACGGCGGCGCGACAAACAACAACATATCAATTTGATGAAGCCATCTTTGAGCAGCAGCTTACTTTTATTTGTGGCGATCGTAGCGCTATTTGTGAGTCCCCGTGCATTTACTAGCGAAAAAGCAATTCATCGAGGTGCAACTGAAAGTATTGCCGATACAAGAACTGCGCCCCAGTCCTTTCGCGCTAGCAACCGCCCTGAAGAAAGAAATCTAGTGGAATGGGTTCGTACCATTAGCGCTTATCCTGAGCCTGATGCTTATAAAGGTCAAAAAGTTAACCTCTCAGGCTTTGTCGTCCATGCGCCTGAGCAGCCCGACAATATGTTTTTAATCACCAAGTTTGTGATTACTTGCTGTGCCGCCGATGTGTACCCTGTCAGCTTGCCTGTCAAGATCAATGGCAGTCGCTCCGCATATCCGCCTGATCGCTGGTTGCAAATCCAAGGACGAGTCGATGTCGATACTCAAAATGGCAAGCGCCAAGTCGTGATTATTCCTAGTAACATCACCGCGATCGCTGAACCCAAAAATCCTTATGATTCTTAAATAGACAAGCGGCGCTTTGCACCGCTTGTTTATCTTTCGATGAGTCCGCCACCTAGCAATAAATCATCCCGATAAAATACTGCCGCTTGCCCAGAGGTAATCCCAAACTGCGGTTCTTCAAAAACAATGCGGGCGCGATCGCCTTCTAAGGGAATCACAGTCGCCGCCGCAGGTGCAGTCCGATAGCGCACCTGCACTTCCGCCGCAAAAGGCACATCGGTCGGAGCCATTGACACCCAATTCACTTGGTCAATCGTACATTCGCGATCTTGTGCCTCTAAGCGATCGCCAACTACGACTTCATTCTTAACAGGATCAAGCGCCACCACATACAAAGGATTGGCAGCAGCGACTCCCAAACCCTTACGCTGACCGATGGTGTAATGATAAGTACCATCATGTTCACCCAAAACATTGCCCTGTGTATCGACAATTTTGCCTTGAACGGGGGTGAGATATTTATCCAAAAAAGCGCGCATCGAACCATTTGCTTCCACAAGACAGAGATCCATACTTTCAGGCTTCTCCGCAGTTTCTAATCCAAATTCCGCTGCGATTTTGCGAGTTTCCACTTTAGTGGTGTCGCCCAAAGGAAAAATGCAGCAGCTTAATTCATCTTGCCCAACTTCATATAAGAAATAGGATTGATCCTTATTGCGATCAACAGCGCGGCGCAACTCATAGCGCCCTGTTTCCGCATTGAAATTCAGCTTGGCGTAATGTCCTGTAGCAATTTTATGGATTCCTAAATTTTCGCGCGCGTAGTTCATCATCGGCGCAAACTTGACGGCTTTGTTGCATCGGGAACAGGGCAGTGGTGTGGAGCCGGCCGCGTAACCTGTAACTAAATAATTAATAATACTTTGTTCAAATACTTCACGACTATCTACTATTTCGTGATGTATTCCCAATTCTTCGCAAAGCTTAGCGGCATCAACCATGCCCTCAGAGCAACACTGCCCTTTGCCACGCATGAGCCACAGGGTTAGCCCCGTTACAGCGTAGCCAGCACGATGTAATAGCGCCGCCGCAACGGAGCTATCAACGCCTCCTGACAAGCCAACAACGACTTTTTCAGCTTTATTTGTAACGTGGGATTCTATGTTTGACATTTGTTGCGATCGAACCATTCAGTCTAAATTGTATCGCAAAGCCAAGCAGTGATTTGCTAAGTAGCTAGGCATAAGTAACCTAAAAACCGAGAACGTTGTTCCGCCCGCGTAGCGGGCGGAACAACGTTCTCGGTTTTTAATTATGTTGAGCTATTCACACCTCTGACCGCTAGACGGTGCTGAATCTCCAGATAAACTAATAATGCATTCACATCCGCAGGATTAACCCCACCGATGCGGCTTGCTTGCCCGATTGTCATCGGGCGAATTTTACTAAGTTTTTCGCGAGACTCCTTCGAGAGAGTCTCGATCGCATTGTAATTAATATCCAAGGGCAGTTTGCGATCGCTATGTTTGGCGACCTCTTCGATCTGATGTTCTTGACGCTGAATGTAGCCGACATATTTGACCTCGATCTCGGCAGCAAGGCGCTCAAAACGATTAAGGTTTGGGTCAGCTAGTCCGTAGTGAATTAGTTCCGCATAGTTAAACTTGGGACGGCGCAACAGATCCGACAAAGTAATTGCCCCGCGAATCGCCTCCCCTGTTTCCGTAGTAATGCGCTGCCCTAGTTCTTCTTTTTCTTTGACGCGAGTGTGATTGAGTCTTTCCACTTCCGCATAGACTCGCTCCTGCTTATCGCAAAATAGTTGCCAACGGCGATCATTGACCAGACCGATTTCTCGACCAATGGGAGTGAGTCGGCGATCAGCATTATCAGAACGCAAGATTAAGCGATATTCTGAACGACTAGTCAACATTCGATAGGGTTCACGAAGCTCCTTTGTGCAGAGATCATCAATCAAGGTTCCGATGTAACTGCTCGCTCTCGGCAGTACCACCATTTCTCGATTTTGCACAAACAGAGCCGCATTCATTCCTGCGACTAAGCCCTGTGCGGCGGCTTCTTCGTAGCCCGTAGTTCCATTGATTTGACCTGCACAAAATAGCCCTTCAATCAATTTGGTCATCAAGGTGGGATAGCACTGAGTCGCAGGAATGTAGTCATACTCAACAGCATAGGCGGCGCGGAGCATATGACAGTTTTGCAGCCCTGGCAGAGTTCGCAACATTTGCAACTGGATATTTTCGGGCATTCCTGTTGAAAAGCCTTGAATGTAGAGCTCAGGAATATCTCGACCTTCTGGTTCAATAAAAATTTGATGACTTTCCTTATCAGCAAATCGAACTATTTTATCTTCGATGCTAGGACAGTACCGTGGTCCCTTAGCATCGATAAAACCACCATACACAGGCGTGAGGTGCAGATTTTCTCGAATGATCCGATGCGTCTCCGCCGTGGTGCGCGTCAGGTAGCAGTTCATCTGCTCCCTTTCTACCCATGCACTCGGATCAAAGCTGAACCAGTTCTGTTCTGTGTCCGAAGGTTGAACTTCCATTTGGCTATAGTCTACGCTGCGGCGATCAACCCGCGCGGGGGTTCCTGTTTTGAGGCGATCAGTGACAAATCCCAAAGCATTTAAGGTTTCCGTCAGTCCTTCTACTGCAAATTCGCCTGCACGTCCCGCCGACATAGAGCGATTTCCCACCCAGATTTTGCCATTGAGAAATGTGCCTGTGGTCAAAATCACGGCTTTGCAAGCATAGCCGACACCAAATTGGGTTTCCACACCGATAATCGCTTGGTTAGCATCTAGTAATACATTAATCACTGTGCCTTCGCGCACGGACAAGTTCGGTTCATTCTCTACTACCGTTTTCATTTCGGCGGCATATTCACGCTTGTCGGTTTGCGCTCGTAATGCCCATACGGCGGGTCCGCGAGAACTATTGAGAATTCTTTTTTGTAAATAGGTGCGATCGGTGATCTTGCCAATTTCACCACCAAGAGCATCGACTTCATGGACAAGTTGCGACTTGGCGGGGCCACCCACAGCAGGATTGCAAGGTTGCCATGCGATGCGATCTAGATTGAGGGTAAGTAACATAGTTTTGCGCCCCATCCTTGCGGCGGCAAGAGCAGCCTCACAGCCCGCATGACCCGCACCAACAATGATTACCTCAAATTCATCCAAGAATTGAACTTGGTTGGCTGAATTTAGTAAATTACCCTTTGAATCACTCATTGTAACTAGTAGTCCGCAAAAGTTGATTAAGTGTCACGCGCAACGCAACGCTTCATTAATATTTTATGTAAAAAAAGCGGCGCGATGCACCGCTTTTTTATGAGATTTAGCCGCCAGCGATCGCGGGAATAATGCTGACTTCATCGCCGTCATTAAGTGAGGTATTTGCGCCATCTAGAAAACGGATATCTTCGCTGTTGACATAAAAGTTAACAAAACGGCGTAGGTTGCCTTGCTCATCACAAATACGAGCCTTGATACCAGGGCAGTTGCTTTCGAGGGAGTCGATAATTTCTTTAACCGAAGTGCCAGCACATTCCACGGTGGCTTGATTGTTGGTTAGTTGTTGGAGGGGTGTCGGAATGAGAACTTTAACAGCCATATTTTTGAGATTGATTCAGAGAGTTTTAAACTTGAAATTTTGTCATATTGACCAAGTTACATTTTATACCGATTCTCAGCAGTCGCTATTCTCGTTGGGAAACCAATTTTGTTTGGTCAGCACTCATGGCGTTAGTAAGACAAAATTCGGCTTTCATCGTCTGACCTTTCCTGCAAAACCTGAGGCTTTAAATTGCTTGAGATCGAGTGGTTCAGGCTGTTCTGCAGGAATGGCGATCATCAGCTGAAAATCGCTTTTACCAGCAGGGATCTCATCAACAGCGCCTAGCCTTGTCCTTTCAGGCATCGCATCGTTGCCATTGGCATCATAAATACGTCCAAAAATATCGGCATTGTAAACAACTTTGCCAGAGGGGTTACTCGCAATCCCCTTAACTAGATAGCACTTGGCGGACATGACTCCACCACCTAAGACCATGTTTTTGCCAGCATCGCCTCTACATGGCTCATAGGTGAGATCGGTCAATTTGATTTGGACTGTTGCCGATGCTGAGGGAGTAATAACAAAAGAGCAGACACAGAGGATGATCGCGATCGCCGTGACTTGCAAGGCTTTAAAAAACTTTTTGTAATGTGAGGTAGTCATAGATAGACCTTTATAAATTTATGTAAAATCAGGGCTTTAATTGGCGGCGCTTCGCGCCGCTAATTACTTCTGTATTTGCGGCTTGTGCAAGCGTGAAGTTCGACACTGTTAAAAATTCTAAAAAAGAATGTATTCTTTGGGTGCTAAAATTCATCTTAGCTCTTGAAGGAGGTCTATTTTTAATGCAACTTGGCTTATTGATCGCAACGTTACCAGAAGCGTATAGAATTTTCGATCCACTGGTAAACGTTCTTCCCGTTATCCCTGTTTTCTTTTTGTTACTTGCTTTTGTCTGGCAAGCGGCTGTTGGTTTTAAATAGGTTTTGAGGCTGAGCTTGGCTCAATTTTAAATCTATAGAAACTTTTTTAAAATAAAAACGATATAAACAATCGGGGTAGCGTTAACGTTACCCCGATTGTTTTAAGGTGTATCAACTTTTGAAAAGTTGATACTCAGCTACAGCGCTTTACGTTGTACCAAATAAAGAAATGGCGTAGCCATTTCTTTATTTAAAAACCCATACTGGGTTTGGTTTTCAATTCACAAACATTGTAGTCACACTTTTGTGAATTGGTATTACACTCCAAAATCTTAGGAAGCGGCGCGGAGCGCCGCTTCCTAAGGTGAAACTAATTTAAAATAATTTATGGAAACTATCGGGCGTTGGACAAATAAATTTTTAATGTTCAATTTGTTTTTAGTATTTTTCTTCTTTGCATGGCTACTAGTAGCCCTTGGCGGTGAAAGTCTAAAAATTAATTTGGGGCTAGAGTTATGGCGACAATTGTGGGAGCCACTAATTCAGCCTGTATTGGGAATTGTCATGGCTGGGGTGATCGCTAGTGGCGTGATTTCTAAGGTCAAACAAAAGTTTGTCAAGCCATAGGTTCTGGACTTTGGCGCTGACACCAAAATAGGGAGAGGCGGC
>MNZA01000035.1:0-3637 GCA_001873375.1 Oscillatoriales cyanobacterium CG2_30_44_21 | reverse complement strand
CCTCTCCCTATTTTGGTTTTACGTTAAGATATGTAAAGACAAATTTATTTAAATCCAGCTATATGCAAGCTTTAGACGTTCCAACCGTTCAACCTAGCCCTAATTCTGTTAGCGATCGCATTCTTTACATTCGACTGCCATGTAATCCCATCTTTCCGATTGGTGTAGTGTACCTGTCCGATCATATTCATAAGGTTGCGCCCCATGTGCAGCAAAATATTTTTGATTTGGGAACAGTGCCACCCCTTGATTTTTATGCGGCTCTTGATCGGGCGATCGACAAATTTCAGCCTGATTTATTAGTGTTTTCGTGGCGCGATATTCAAATTTATGCACCTGTGGGCGGGCGCGGCGGCAACCCATTGCAAAATGCTTTTGAGTTTTACTACGCCAAAAATCCTTTTAAAAAGCTGCGGGGAGCTGTCAATGGGCTACGTCTGTTCAGTTCCTATTACACCGAGCTATGGCGCAACTCGCAACTAATTCGGCGCGGACTGAGTCGGGCGCGGCGCTATCACCCCGAAGCTAGAGCCGTGATTGGTGGGGGGGCGGTCAGTGTGTTTTATGAGCAGTTGGCAAGCATCCTTCCTAAAGGCACGATTGTGTCGGTGGGGGAAGGAGAGTCATTGCTAGAGAGACTGGTTGGCGGGCGCGAAATTGATAGCGATCGCTGCTATATCGTGGGCGAAACCAAACCCCGTGCGCGGTTAATCCATGAACAGCCTGCACCCATTGACAAAAGTGCTTGCGATTATGACTATATCGAGTCGATTTGGGAAGATTTTAATTACTATTTCCGCGATCGCGACTTTTATATTGGTGTGCAGACGAAGCGCGGCTGTCCCCATAACTGCTGTTACTGCATTTACACCGTAATTGAAGGTAAGCAAGTTCGTATTAATCCCACGGATGAAGTGATCAAGGAAATGCGCCAGATTTACGATCGCGGGATTCGCAATTTCTGGTTTACTGATGCTCAATTTATCCCTGCTAAGAAGTTTATTGATGATGCGATCGAGTTACTCGAAAAAGTCAAAGCTTCAGGAATGACCGATATCCACTGGGCGGCTTACATCCGTGCTGACAACCTCACACCATACCTCTGTCAACTGATGGTGGAAACAGGGATGAGCTACTTTGAGATTGGCATTACTAGCGGCTCTCAAGAGTTAGTTCGCAAGATGCGAATGGGCTATAACCTCAAGTCTGTATTACAGAATTGCCGTGATCTCAAGACTGCGGGCTTTAATGATTTGGTATCGGTAAATTATTCCTTTAATGTCATTGACGAGACGCTGGAAACTGTGCGTCAAACGATCGCCTATCATCGCGAATTGGAAGCAATTTTTGGAGCGGACAAGTTAGAGCCTGCAATCTTTTTCATTGGATTGCAGCCCCATACGCATCTGGAAGAATATGCGCTCAAAAACAACTTTCTCAAAGAAGGCTATAACCCCATGAGTATGATGCCTTGGACTGCCAAAAAACTATTGTGGAATCCAGAGCCAATGGGAGCCTTTTTTGGGGAAGTTTGCTTGGAAGCATGGCAACGCAATGAAGACGACTTTGGACGCGCGGTTATGGATATTCTCGAAGAGCGTCTAGGACGCGCTCCTTTGAAAGAGGCTCTCGCCGCGCCGATGAAGGAACTCGCTTTTGCAAAAAGTTAGGGCTTCGCATTTTTGATGGCTCGGGTTCTCCGCGCCATCAAAAATCGGTTCTTTTCAGAGCTTGCAAAATTGGCGCGATCGCGCCATTGGGATATTTTGCCAACCAAAAGCAAAATGGCTAATTGAACTAATCGAGGGTAATTCCTTGCGAATCGACTGCATTTGTAATTCCAACGAGGGACGATTAGCGACTAGCTCATTAACGGGCAAATCTTGCCACTGCCCCACCAAAACTGGCGAAATCTTGGCTCTAAATGGTGCATTTTGAGCAACTCTCTGGACTTGCGCGACAATACAATCGGGCTTGCCACAGACTGCGTATGCCATTGGTTGCCACTCATAGGCTCTGCTAAATAAGTGCCAAGGCTGCATCCGCGAGTCAAAACCCTCGCCGACAGGTTGATTGCCATCGGAGAAGAAGGCAATGCTGGAAGGGATGCCTTGCTGAAGGGCAGGCTGGGAGATGGTGTTGAGATAGTAGGTGACTCCCAGAAAGGCGTGACCGACGGCAAGCCGCCATAGCTCTGTCTGCCAGTAGTTTAAAGCTGGTTCTTTAGCGATAGTGGGGCGCAGTCCTTGCCATAACGGTACGTCTTCTTGCGGATAGAGTTTCTTTACAGCTTTGAGGTCATTGGGTGTGACAAAACCTTGCTTGAGAAAGCGAATGATTAGTTCTCGACCTTGCAAGTTTTGGGCGCGATCGCGCAGAGCTTGCAAAGAAGCTTGACCATAGATCCACAGGTAGCGGACATTGCTGACTACTGAAGCTGCACCCGCGCCGCGTTTGTAACGCACATAGTCAAAGGCGATGCCATCGGGTTTACGTTTAGAAACTTCATCGACCAGTTTGTACAGATCATTTTGAGCTTGATAGTTATAGGGATCGATAAATAACTGATCGGTGTTCGGGATTTCGCCTTCATCATTTTTGCCCAAATTTTCAATTACCGATACGGTGGTGTCACCGTTGGCATTGCGGGCGAGCGCATTTTGGCGATCGCTATTGAGCTTTGGTAAGCCGTTACGTTCTGTGCCTTTGGCATAGCCCAATCCAAAGTTCATCGTAAATACCCATGCATGAACCTTGAGTCCTCTTTCCCGCCCTTTAGTGATCGCGAGTTTTAATAGATCGGCATTTTGATATTTTTCAGAATTTACTAACGAGTCCCAAGCTGTATTATTTTGGGAACGTGGTAGTAAAACTTTGCCATTGGTGGTTACTTCCACAAATACTTGGTTGTAACCCCGTTCCACGATTTTATCCATCAACTCTTCGAGTTTGCCTGACTTCAGATCGCAGGGATAGAGACGCAGCCAGACCCCTTGAGTTTTTAGCCAAGATTTTTGCCGACAGTCTTTGAGGGCTTGCTGATGCTTTCTGACCAGAGCTTGATATTCTCTAAGTTTGGCACTATCAGCTTTTTCGGCAAAGGCAGCTAAACGCAATTTTTCTTTTTCGGCGATCGCCGCCGCCTCAAACTGGCAAAAATCGCCAACCTGCGCGGAGATTGGCGATGCCGAGATTAGCGAAATAGTGAATAGGGTGGCGAATAACTTAATAGCGATGTTCATTAATTCTTTGGCAATACAGGCTATTGAGGCTTTGATTAGTACAGATAAATTTTGGGAAGCGGCGCTCCGCGGCGCTTCCCAAAATTTATCTGAGTTTTAAGTCAGCGCAAAGCGCTGTAAGTAATTTGAAATTGCTCCCATGCTTTGGGGAAGTAAGTAGTTAGACACAATTAATTACACAATTTTATGATAAAAAGAAATATGAATTAGAGGTCTTAAGGAAATGAAATTAGCCCGAAAGATACACGAAGAAAGGAAAAGGATGTTGAGGAGAATTTATCGTCAAAGTTGTCATCATCAAGTGCGGCAGAGAGCGCACTGTCTACTCTTATATCAAGAAGGTTATAGCGTTACGCATCTAGAGGATATATTCCAAGTCAGTCATAAAACAATTT
>MNZA01000057.1 GCA_001873375.1 Oscillatoriales cyanobacterium CG2_30_44_21 | reverse complement strand
TCAAACAGCACGTACATATACTTGGCTTCATCTGACACAATCGTTGGTTTCACGTTTTGCCATAGCAATTTCGGCGTTAGTTTCTCTGCTTTTAGGTATCGGTTGATCTGGTCATGGCTGTGTTCTTCTAAATGGTCTGCCAAGTTAGTGATTGTGTAGTTTATCTGACTACTTATCAGATACTGGCAATAATCTAGCGTAGTAAACTTTTTTACCATTGCTTTTACTCAAATCTTTCTTCATTTTCGCATCATTTTTTCTCTTTGCGTAAGTCCTATTCCTAATATAGTGACTCAAATCATCCTTCAAATCCTGAATATTCTCACAACTCCAGCCCATCACCTCATTAAACTTCTGCACCACCGCCCGCCGTATCGTCTCCCGACACATATACATCGTAATGAAACTCGGCGTATAAAAAGACCCATCCTTATAGCCATTAATCTTCTCAAAAATCAACCCCAACACCGAAGCATTAATTAACTTCTCACTATCTTCCTGCGTATCTTCCAACTCATCACGATCAAATTTATAGGCATCCAAAAACTCAAACAGATAAGCCAACGCATTCAACTCACCCGATCGCTTATTGCCATTACCATCTTTGAGAACTGTCGCCCCAAAAATTGGCAGGTTCCGATCCTTGAGATTGCCAATAAAAATTGTCTCCTGTTCCGTCTCCGTTGGTTCAAATAGCGAACTATTCAAATAAGGCACATTTGCAAAAGCCTCTCTCACCTTTGCCTCGCGCTTGTCCTGTTCCTTTGCTAATACATCAAAAAACAAACTATCAAGATCATCATAGTTCTGTACCTTTTCCAAATTCAAGAAGGCAAATTCACGGGCAGACTCGCGATCGCCTTGATGATATTTAATTAACTGCGCCTCCAATAACTTCAAAAACAAAACCCGATTAATCCAATTAATCGACAACCGCAAAGCCACATTAAATAACTTCCCTTCGTAACTATCGCCAAACTCTTCAGGCTTCTTTAACTGCGAAATCTTATCCAAACTATCCAAACGAGCGATCGCATTCTCGATCAAAGAACCATCATGGCGATCGCCCTCTGCCCTGCGCCCAATTAACTTCTTACCCTTGTCCTTAATCTCCGTCAAGCCAATGATATACAGTAGCTCATTATAAAAAGGCTTATTTAAACTATTACTATCATTAGCAAAAGGCAGCTTCAGCAAATGCTCTGGCGAAAAAATCTTATAAAGCTCGATTAAATCCAAATTCTCAAGATCGCGCAAATCAAAATGCGTGAATTTAATTTGATCGAGAACATTGGCGATCGCAGGTTCCGCAATCTGCTTGTAAAAAAAGTCGGTCTTTGTCCCACTCAGCCGCTTAGCTTCAAAATCCTTAAACTTTTTAACTAAATTGCGATCGCTACCAAACAACTCCTCAAAAAGCTTCGCATCAAAAATAAACCACTCATAAATATTTGTCACCACCAAATGCTTAACAGAAACATTTTTATGACTCTCCTTTTCTCGCAAAAAATATAAAACCAACTGCTGCACAGCTTTAGCATTGAGACTGCCAACTTTCGGCATCTCCACACTGCCCGTCTTAGTCGGCTTCTTAATCTCAAAAATCACTCCCACCTTGCTATCCGCACCCTTGTCATTGTGGATCACCAGATCACTTCTCTCTTTGGTGTTGATGAAATAGCGATCGCCGTAATAAGTCTTTTTTAAAAACTCAATCAGTAAATTTTTGTTAAACTCTTCATCCTTGTTACTGTCACAAAGCTCAAGCAGCCGCCCCAAATTAGCCTTGAAATCCTTAATATTTTCCGCATCAGGCTTAATTTTTAAATACTTACTGTTTAATGCTTGCTTGAGTTCGAGCTTATTCGCGATCATTAAATTCTGCGCCGATGGCAATTAGTAGCTATTCCTATATTACAGCGCTTTACGCTGACTAATTTTAGGCGAAATTTTGATGACGCGGCTTTGCCGCGCCATCAAAATTTGGGTTCTTTTGACAACGCTTTTGGCTCATACCAAATAAAGAAATGGCTACGCCATTTCTTTATTTTAAAAACCATACTGGGTTTAGTTTTTAATTCACAAAAGTGTAGTCACACTTTTGTGAATTGGTATTACTTGGGCGGCAATTGACCCATGAGATGACTGCTATAGTTAAAGATGACCTTATTTGTCTTAGGACAAATCAAAACCCAATAATTAGCTCCGCGGCGCGGAGCTAATTATTGGGTTTTATGTCCTAGTAAATTTGGCGACAGCTATAAAACAATCAATGCTAAATATTTTCGGCTATGACTCCCCTCCCCAAGTATCGACCTAAGCATTTATCGCTAGGTCCATTGGAAACAGAAATCTTGAACATGGTTTGGGATGGCATAAGGTTAGGGGCGACGGATATTCACGATCGCATTTTGGCTGACCCCGATCGCGAGCTAGCCTACGGCTCTGTGATGACCGTGTTGCGCCGCCTCGAACAAAAAGGCTGGATTAAATGCGAAAAGGAAGGTCGCGTTCTCTATTGGCAAGCGCGAATTTCTAAGAAGGAGGCGCAAGCTATAACCGCTTACGAGCAACTGAACCGCTTTTTAGAAGTCAGCAATGCTGATATGGTGGCAGCCTTTGCCAATGATCTGGATCGCGCTAGTATCGACAAACTAGAGGCGATCGCCGCCCGTTTACAAAATATTCGTCAATCGCGAGAACAGCAAGAAGGATAAACCCATGCCATTTCTATCGATACATTTTGTAATGATATTGGGATCGCTGGGGCTAGCTTGGGGCTTGCGCTATGGCTGTGAACGCCTTGCCAAGTTTCAGGCAACAGGCTCAACTTGGCAAAATCGCTGGCAAACTGCCCTAATTTGTTTTGTGGTTCCGCCTTTGTTAGTCATCATCACTGCGATCGCCGTTCTCTGCATGGGAACCCAAGGGCGGATGATCGGATTACCCGTAGGAAAGTTCAGCTATGCGGCAGCTTTAATGTTTTTGATTTACAGTGCGGTGCGCTCTATCCAATTTGCGATCGATGGCTGGCGATCGCTACAAAAGCTGCAAAATCTTGTCATTGAAGTCAAAGAGATTTGCCTTGATCCGAGCCAAAAGCCCAAGGAAACGCTGAGGTTGCTGGACATACCGATGTTATTTGCGGCGCAAATCGGCTTTTGGCGATCGCAGCTTCTTGTGAGTACAGGCTTACTAGCTCGACTCGATCAGCAACATCTGCAAGCGGTTTTATTGCATGAACAAGCTCACGCCCATTACCACGATACATTTTGGTTCTTTTGGCTAGGCTGTCTGCGCCAAGTGATGCCTTGGCTAACGAATACACAGGTGCTATGGCAAGAATTGTTACTACTACGCGAACTCAGAGCCGATCGTTGGGCGGTGCAATATGCCGACAGTCTGTTGGTTGCCGAGTCTTTATTGGCGATGGTCAGTAACAATATGCAGCTTACAGAAACCTTTAAAGAAAATTTTACGGAAACTTTCGCGGCGGCTTTTGGAGCGACTGATGCAGGCGATCGCTTGGAAGAGCGCATTGAATTTTTATTAGCTGCACCTGAGCCACTGCCAAAATTTGCATGGCGATCGTTGCTGTGGATGGGTTTGAGTTTGTTACCGTTGGCTCTATTGCCCTTACATTACTAAGGCATCTTGTAAAAATAACTTGCACAGGCAAGGGGCTTAAGCCCCTTGTTAAGCTTAATAAAACCTTCCAAGATGCTTAACTTGTTTTTTCAAGCTGCCTAACTGATGTTATACCAATTCACAAAAGTGTGACTACACTTTTATGAATTGAAAACCAAACCCAGTATGGTTTTTTAAATAAAGAA
>MNZA01000191.1 GCA_001873375.1 Oscillatoriales cyanobacterium CG2_30_44_21 | reverse complement strand
TTAAAACCCGTGGCTTTTGTTTGGAGTCTACTCATCTTCAAGACTCCGAGCGCCTCTCTAAGCTCATTGCGTTGCTTACTCTCGCTTTATGTTGGGCTTTTTCTTCTGGGCTTTGGCTTGCTCAACTTAATCCCCTCAAGCCCAAAAAGCATGGTCGGCTACCTAAAAGTATTTTTCGCCTTGGTTTTGATTTCCTTCGGCATATCATCTTCGATCTTCACGCTAATTCTGAAGCATTCTTTAACTCCATTAAATTTTTGTCCTGTACTTAGGATGCTCACCTAAAATCGGTCACAGTCAATGAACAGGGCAAAGTTATCCACTACCTTCAAAATGGAGAACAAAAGCAAATAGTAGTTGATCAAATTTTAGTTGGGGCTGGGCGATCGCCAAATGTAGAAGGCTTAAACCTCGAAGCGGCGGCTGTAAAATATACCCAGAGCGGGGTAACGGTAAATGACTATCTCCAAACCAGCAACCCCAACATATATGCAGCAGGTGACATCTGCATGGATTGGAAGTTTACCCATGCGGCTGATGCTGCCGCGAGGATTGTAATTAAGAATTCACTCTTCGCTCCCTTTGGTTTGGGCAAAAGTAAACTTAGTGACCTAGTGATGCCTTGGGTGACTTTTTGCGATCCTGAAATTGCCCATGTAGGAATGTATGCCCATGAAGCCGAGGCGAAGGGTTTAGCGACCAATGAAATTAAGATTCCATTTACTGCCGTTGATCGAGCTATTTTTGATGGCGAAACAGAAGGATTCGTGAAGATATTGCATCAAAAAGGTAGCGATCGCCTGCTTGGTGCAACTATTGTCGCTCCTCACGCTGGCGAAATGATCGGCGAAATTAGTTTAGCGATCGTGGCAAAGCAGGGCTTAAACACCTTATCGAGCGTGATTCATTCCTATCCCACCCAAGCCGATGCCATCAAAAAAGCTGCCGATGCCTATCGTAAAACCCTACTCACTCCGCGTACTCAATCCTTCTTGAAAATATTAACTAAGTTCAGTTGAGGTAAGAACCATCCAATAATTAGCGGTGCGGCGCATCGCTAATTATTGGGTTTTGATTAGTCATTCTGAGGATGAAAATGATTGTAAATATGCTGAGCTAATTTTTTGCCGATGCCTTCGGTCTCAGCGATTTGTTCCACTGTCGCTTGACGAATATATTCGACAGAATGGAACTTCTCTAAGAGGATTTTTTGGCGATGATGACCTAAACCATTGATTTGATCAAGGTGTGATCGCTGCATTCTTTGGCTGCGTTTTTTACGATGGAAGGTAATCGCAAAACGGTGAGCCTCATCGCGCAAGCGCCGCAAGACCTGCACTCCCGCTCGATCAGGGTCGCCGCCAATTAATGGCTCAGATTGTTCTGGCAAAAATATCTCTTCACGCTTCTTGGCTAAGCTAATCACCGTTAGGCGATCGCGCAATCCTAACTTATCAATAATCTTCATCACCGATGATAACTGACCCTTACCGCCATCAATCATCACCACGTCAGGAAAATCTTTCCCACTCTTATCCGCCTCTCCCCCATTGGGAGAGGGGCTAGGGGTGAGGGCTTCCTCAAATGCAGAATACTTCCTAAACCTTCGGGCAATTACTTCCGCTAAGCTAGCGAAGTCATCGGAATGACCAGTCTGAATATCAGGATTACGGATTTTGTAATGGCGATAATGCTGCTTGGCAGGAATGCCATCGATAAAGACAACTTGACTGGCGACAGCATCAGAACCTTGAATGTGGGAGATATCATAGCCTTCAATGCGATGGGGAAGGCTGTCGAGATTGAGAATTTCGGCGAGATCTTCTAATCCTTGTAAATTGCGATCGCTTTGTTTTTGAATTCGCGCTAATTCATACTGAGCATTGCGTTCTACCATTTCGATCAGCTCGGCTTTAAGTTGCCGTTGTGGTGTGGCGATCGCCACTTTACGACCTTTGCGATCGCTGAGCCATGCTTGCAAAATCTCAATTTCAGGTAGTTCTAATTGCGTATGGATTTCATTGGGAATTTCCACAGGATCGCAATTTTGATAATGTGCTTCCAAAGTCCTTTGCAAAATCCCCTCTGGACTATCGCTCTGGCTATCAGCAACAAAAGCCAGCCTACCCACCAAGCGTCCTGCTCTGATTTGGAATAGCTGAATACAAGTATGTTGCTGATCATAGGCAAGGGCGATCGCATCACGAGAAACGGTATCATCGGGCAGCGACACTTTTTGATTAGCACCCAGATTTTGCAATACTTGAATGCGATCGCGCAGATCTGCCGCCCTCTCAAACTCCAGATTTTCCGCCGCCGCTTCCATTTTCTCGGTAAAAGTTTCCACTAACTCACTAGAACGACCTTGAAAAATCATCGCCACTTTCAGCATCGTCTGTCGATAATCTTGGGGCGAAATCTTTTCTTGACATACTCCAGGACATAAGCCCATGTCGTAATTTAGGCAAGGGCGATCTCTAAAAATGGGAATCGGACGCTGCCGTAATGGAAAGGCGCGTTTAATAATTCCTAATGTGCGTTTGAGATTAAACACATCGACATAAGGTCCATAATATTTGTCCTTTGTACCGCTCATGCGCCGCTTACGGGTGACAAAAATGCGTGGATAGTCCTCTGACCAAGTAATACAGACGTAAGGATATTTTTTGTCATCCTTGAGCAGCACATTATAATAAGGCTGATATTGCTTGATTAAGTTAGCTTCGAGAGCCAATGCTTCCGCTTCCGAATCAGTAACGATAAATTCAATTTCATGTACCAACTGCACCATCATCGCGATGCGTGGCGACAAGTCCTGACTACTACGGAAGTACGATCGCACCCGATTTCGTAAAGCCTTCGATTTGCCAATATAAATCACCCCATCAAGGCGATCGCGCATAAAGTAAACCCCCGCTTCTAGGGGAATTTCTTTTAATCTCGCCTGTAATTTTTCAGTGTTTTGTAGTAGCGGTTCAGTCATAGAATTAATAGTATCAGGCTGATGCAGGTCAGCAAGCACAAATTAGGTGGGAACTAAGCTAATGTTTTAGCTCTCAAAATCTAAGATAACGTCTGAGAGATTTGAGAAAGGAGAATTTCTAAGATCGTGGAAAGATTTGCTCAACGTCCTTAACAAAAGCTTTTGCTCTATCTGAGTAGTTAGGCATAAGTAACCTAAAAATCCAGAAAGTTGGGTCGCAAACTTCCGCAGAATTGCGCTAGTTTATCGCCACCTGACTGCCTAAACTCTAACTCAATTTTGAGATGGAAGTATGGCTATGCGTATATTTGTGAAGGGTTGCATATTTTTACTCGGCTTAACCTTGATGCTTGGCAGTAGCAGCTATGCTCAAGAAATATTACCAAGTTCTAAAATAGAAACTTCTCAAGCAATTATCCCAATTAAACTAACTAGATCGCCGCAAAGCCAACAGGATTTGGATCGTCAATTGTTACTAGCAGCCAAAAATGGCAATCTGGTCAAGGTGCGATCGCTAGCTTTTCAATCGGCAAATGTCAATGTTAAGGATCAAGATGAATGGACACCTTTGCTGTGGGCGGTGATGAATAGCCATACAGATATCGCCAGATTTTTATTGGCTTCGGGAGCAAATCCTAATACGCGCAATAAGTATGGTTGGACTCCGCTGATGTGGGCGGCGGGTCAAGGGGATCGGGAAATTGTGCGATCGCTAATTGCGAGGGGGGCAAGGTTAAATGCTCAAGATCGCAATGGCTGGACAGCGATGATGTGGGCATGGGACGGCAATCAACAAGAAGCGATCGCTATCTTGAAAAGTGCCACAAATAACTAAATCTCAAGAAGTGAGT
>MNZA01000200.1 GCA_001873375.1 Oscillatoriales cyanobacterium CG2_30_44_21 | reverse complement strand
CTCATCTTATGGTTTTTTATTTGTTTTTTGTCGCAAAGGTTACACCGCTAGGCTAATATTATTTTTGGCTATTACTCAATCTCCAATGATCTCTAGTAACGATTTTCGACCCGGCGTAACAATTGAACTTGATGGTGAAGTCTGGCGTGTAGTGGAATTTTTACACGTTAAGCCTGGCAAAGGCTCTGCGTTTGTACGCACCACCCTCAAGAGCGCCATGACAGGCAAAAACCTCGAAAAAACCTTCAGAGCTGGGGAAATGCTTCCTCAAGCAGTTCTGGAAAAAAGCTCCATGCAGCACACCTATAAAGACGGCGATGATTATGTCTTTATGGATATGCAAAGTTTTGAGGAAGCGAACTTAACTTCTTCCCAAATTGGTAGCCGTGTCAAATACATCAAAGAAGGCATGGAAGTTAACGTCGTCCGCTGGGGCGATCGCGTAATTGATGTGGAGTTACCAAACACAGTCGTGCTGGAAGTTATCGAAACCGATCCAGGACTCAAAGGCGACACCGCCACAGGTGGAACCAAATCCGCCAAGGTGGAAACTGGCGCTTCGATCAATGTGCCTTTGTTTGTCAATATTGGCGATCGCATCAAAATCGATACTCGTGAAGACACCTATTTGGGGCGTGAAAATTAGGTGGAATTTAGTTTAGAGCAAGTCCGCGAACTAGTCACGATTCTAAATAAGACGGATATTACTGAGCTTACTTTAGAATCTGGTGATGTCCGTTTGAGCATCCGCAAGAGCGAAAATCGATCTGCGGTGGCGCTGCCTGCTAGTACGGCAACGACTCAACCAGCTCCAAACGAAGCACCAATCCCCGTTGCGGCAGCTCATACCATCACGATCGCTGATTCTTTGCCCACCAAGAAGTTATTTGAAATCACTTCGCCGATGGTTGGCACATTTTATCGCTCACCTAGTCCTGACGAGTCCCCCTTTGTGGAAGTGGGCGATACCATCAAGAAGGGTAGCCCAGTCTGCATCATCGAAGCCATGAAGCTGATGAATGAGATCGAATGTGAGGCAAGCGGTAAAATTACGGAAATTTTGGTGGACAACACGCAACCAGTTGAATACGGGCAAGTGCTGATGCGAGTGGAAGTAGCATAAAAGAGATGGCGGTGAAAAGCACCGCCATCTCTTTTATGCTGGATTAAAGCCCAAGCATTGAGTGGCGGCGCTTCGCGCCGCCACTCAATGCTTGGGCTTGTGTGCTAACAAGACTGTTTACAACTTCAGATTATCTTTTAGGCTCCACCATATTTCTTAATAACCAGTTAAATTTTGCATCGGCAAGCTCCAAATTACTAACCATTGTTTGGTTAAATCCGCCTAAACGGGCATCTAATTCATCTAACTCATAGCCATAGCCGAGGCGACTGACAGTACCGCGCAAGCGATCAGACAGGCACAGGCAAATGGCGCGATAAAATCTTGACGAGAAATTTGTATCTTGTTGCAGCTTCGCTAAAAGTTGGATTCTCGGTATTGACAGCACTACGCATTCTTCGAGCGATCGCACACTAGCGAGGGGAGGGCGAGTATCAATAAATGACACTTCGCCGACAATTTCACCGACAGAAATTTTCGCTAATTCTTGTTTATCTTGCGATTCGATTACCACGCTAAAAGATCCACTGACAACAATGTACAGCGCATCGCTCACTTGTCCCTCGCGGATCAAAAAGCGATCTGGCGGAATTGTCTCTTTCTTTCCTTTCTGGACAAACCAGTCAAGATCATTATTATTCAGCTCACTAAAGAAAAGTAAGATCTTCTTCACATTTAACCTCGGCAACTGGGTCACAAAACTGACAAAGTATTTTTGCAGCTTTTCCCGCAAAAATACGAATGTTAGGGAAAAAATTTAATAAAAAACCAGATTTTAGATGGCGCAGCGAAGCCATCTAAAATCAAGAGATTCATGGCGGCGCTCCGCCGCGCTATCAAAAATATGGACTTGCGCCTAATCAAAAAACAAGAAAGTGGCGGCGGCACAGAGCGCCACCATAACAAGTTAAGCAATCAACATCATTTTCAAGCTGCTGGGCTTGGCTAAATCACCTTCAAATAGAATTTTCCTATTGGCATGAAGGTGGCGAGCAATGTGGTAAAGGGACTCAACATCATCAAGTTCATCTATTTGCTGCGCTATTTCCTCTAAGGACAGGGAAACAGTGGATGACTTCAAAACATTCACCAGCTTATGTTGCAGTCCCAAGACTTTAGCACCTGCTTTTTTGCCTGCCTCGACTCCAGGTTGGTGGTACGCATTGATATTTACCAAAGAGGCGTAGAAACTCACGGCTCTCTCATACAAGGCAATTAAAGCACCGACCGTTCGCTCAGACACAGAGGGAATCGTAACCGTGATCGAATCTCTGCCATTTTCATAAAGGGCGCTGCGAGTACCTTGTAAGAAGCCGAGCAGGTAGTCCCCTGTGACCACTCCAGCATCAACTTCAGGATGTGGGCTGACCGAATCTTGTAATACCTCAATAAATGTGGCAAAAAAGTTAGGGACACCTTCGCGAAGTTGCTGCACATAGGCGTGCTGATCGGTTGAGCCTTTATTGCCATAGACAGCGATCCCTTGATAGACAGTGTTGCCATCAAGATCTTTTTCTTTGCCGAGGGATTCCATTACCAGTTGCTGGAGGTAACGACTAAATAGAAGTAAGCGATCTTTATAGGGAAGGACGACCATGTCTTTTTCGCCTTTACCATTGCCTGTGAAGTACCAAGACATCGCCAGTAAAGCGGCGGGATTTTGCTGGATATTTTCAATACGGGTAGCAGCATCCATCATGCTTGCGCCTTGCAACATCTCGCGAATATTGATCCCTTGCAGAGCCGCAGGTAACAAACCAACTGCCGATAGCTCGGAGGTGCGCCCGCCAATCCAGTCATACATCGGGAAGGTATCGAGCCAACCATTGGTGATCGCATATTTATCGAGAGTACTGCCCATACCTGTAATCGCGATCGCCTGTTTGGCAAAGTCTAAGCCTGCTTTATCAAAGGCATATTCAACTTCCTTCATGCCATTAGCAGCTTCGGGCGTGCCACCAGATTTGGAGATCACTAACACTAGGGTTGTACTGAGGCGATCGCCTAATAAATCCAGCACCAAGTCGATCCCATCGGGATCGCAGTTGTCAATGAAGCTGATTTTGAGAGGGACATCGGACTTAGCGAAACATTGCGCCACAAATTGTGGACCCAAAGCCGAACCACCGATCCCGATAGAGAGAATATCCGTAAATTTGGTAGCGCTGGGCGGATGAATGATCCCTGCATGGACTTTTTGGGTAAAGTCTTCGATTTTGGCGAGGGTCTCGGTGATGTCTTTTCGCAATGATGCGGTCGGTGCAAGCTCAGGCGATCGCAACCAGTAATGTCCCACCATGCGCTGCTCGTCAGGATTGGCGATCGCCCCTGCTTCGAGAGCCTTCATATCTGCGAAAGCCTTGATAAATTCAGGTTGGATCTGTGTCACAAAATCTGGCGTAAACCTGATCCGACTGATATCGACATAAATTCCCAACTCTGCGTGATAGTACAGCCAGTTTTGATACCGTTGCCATAGTTCCACAGCCGAACTCATACGAACCTCACTTTAGCTTTTTATCGATATACGATTATCGTCTATGATGCCAATCCTAGGCGATAAGCAACTATCTTGTTTGAATAAATTCATACAGATCTATAAATGAGTGGCGGCGCGAAGCGCCGCCACTCATTTGGCGGGCAAGACGCTGATCAAACGAACCAAGAATAATTTTGAAAGCGTTGCGAAGCAACGCTTTCAAAATTATTCTTGGTTCGGGTTTAATTGAGATGCCGACCTATTGCAGTTAGCGACAAACTTAAAATCCAGAAGTTTAACGGAACATTAAGAAGTGCATCAAAGTTAGTCCAGAGCGACCCTCAAAGTGATATGGTGATCCCATAGCTAAATTAGCAGCTACACCAGTGCAATAGGGTAATCAAAAAGCAAGATTGCACTCATATAAAATTTTTAACTGGTCTGGGAAGCAGAAATGAGGTCATAGAGATGAAACTTGTAATTCAAGGTAAGAATATTGAAGTTACGGAAGCAATCCGCGAATACGTTGAACAGAAAATCGACAAAGCGGTCAGCCACTTTCAGTCATTGACCACGGAAGTAGATGTGCATCTGTCCGTCGCTCGTAACCCTCGCATTGCCTCTAGTCAGGCGGCTGAGGTCACAGTCTATGCCAATGGATCAGTGATTCGCGCTGAAGAAAAGAGCGAGAATTTGTACGCCAGTATTGACTTAGTTGCCGATAAAATTGCGCGTAAGTTGCGGAAGTTTAAAGAGCGCAAAAATGATCATGCCGCCGCCAAGACCAGCGTGGCAGTACTTGATCAGCCTCCAGTTACTCTGCCTGATGATAATCGTGTTGTTGAACTGCCAGCTCAAGTGATCCGTAACAAGTATTTCGCGATGCCTGCGATGTCAGTGGATGAAGCTCTGGAACGGTTGGAACTGATCGATCATGGCTTTTATGTGTTTCGGAATGGCGATACGGGGGAGATCAACGTTGTCTATGAACGCAACCATGGCGGATATGGGGTAATTCAGCCTCACGGTGTCAATAAGAATTAACACACAAAAAAGGAGTCGCTTTGCGACTCCTTTTTTGTGTGTTATGGCGCTTTGCGCCAATTTAAAACCCAGAGAGAATTTTGAAAGCTCCCATAGGCTGTAAGAAAATTGCCAAGGTTTTGCTTGTGGGGTGCAGTGGAGATCGCCAACTTAGTACAATCACCACATTTGCCTTGGGATGTACTGCGTGATCGCGAGGGATTTTTGATTGATCTTACTTATCCCAAATTTGTTACGCTAAGAACTTAAAACTAAGTTTAAATACAAATTAATCATGACTGTTAAATACGGTGAACAGGCGATCGCCGAAGTTACGCTGACCACTTTCCCCAATCCTCGGATTGGGCGCGACTATACGGTGCAAATCACCCTGCCCGAATACACCTGCAAATGCCCATTTTCGGGATATCCAGACTTTGCCACCATTTACATTACCTACACTCCCAATCGCGTATTGGTCGAATTGAAAGCAATTAAGCTTTACATCAATAGCTACCGCGATCGCTCCATATCCCACGAAGAAGCAATCAACCAAATCCTTGATGATTTTGTCAAAGCGGGCGATCCCTTGCGAGTTACCGTTAAAGGAGACTACAACCCTCGCGGCAATGTGCATACAGTTGTTGAGGTAAACTACACCAAAGAAACAATCTAGCCAAACATTCGTCACCCCAGTTGCCACTGATCTATGAAAATCCGTAAGAAATACCAGTCTTCAGCCAGCGCAGAAATCAACTTAACTGCATTATTAGATGTAGTTTTTTCAATTCTTGCTTTCTTTATATTGGTTTCTTCGACTTTGACCGTACCTAGTAACATTGGAGTGGATCTACCGATCAGGGATGACAATAAAAGAGGCAACAATTCAAATCCAAATGCAATTAATTCTGAAGATATCTTTATCATTACTTTAGACAAGGCTGGGCAAATGCTCACAGATGGCAAAGTCGCTGAGCCTCAAAAGCTAGAGCAGGATATGAGAAGATTTTTAGGCAAATCGGCAAATGGTGTGATCGTGCTTAATGCAGAAAATACGGATGTCTCGTATCAAATGGTGATTAACCGTCTTGCCGAACTTAGGGCGATCGCAGGAAACCGCGTGGCGATCGCCACATCCCGCTCTTAATACAATTGGTGTAAACGTAGATCAAGTGAATAATTCTATGTCCAACCCTGTGTCTAAATCTCTGTCGAATATACCTCTGCGTCAGTTTGCCGACAAAGCAGGAAAGTTAATCATCCAAAACCCTTTTTGGTCGCTGCTGATTGGCTCCCTCGGGCTTCATGGTCTGTTTGTGTTGTTGACCCCCAGCCCCCTCCCCAAAGACGCGCCAGCCAAAGAAGTCACCTTTACCAAACTGCCTATGGTGCAGTTGCCCGCCAAGACTCTCAGCCCAAAATCACTACTCCCTGAAAAATCTCTACTTGACAATCTATTTGTCAAGCCTTCAGAGCCTAAATTAAGTTCACCCCTCGATTCATTACCGCAGCCTCTAGATCTAGCTAACCTTGAACAATTAGAAGATCTACCCCCCATCTCTTCAAGTCTCCCCTTTGGGATTCCACCCTTACTCAATACTCCTAGCGCAATTTCTCCACCAGAATTTGTCCGACCTCAACTAAAACTGCCGACTCCGCAAAATTCTTTGTCTAACTTAGCGATCGCCTCACGAATTGACAATAGCGATCCCAATAATGGCTCTAGTAGCAACCTGCGATCGGAGTTCCAAGGTGGCGGCATTAGAAATGAAAATAATCAGGTCACTCCCGCGCCCAGAACTAGCTCAAGTCAATCCACTCCTACCCCCCAGAGAGTCACTGTAACCCGACCTAGACCTGCAAATTCTAGTCCCACCAAAATTTCGGTCACACCGCGAAGAACTGCGCCAAAACCCACTCAAGAGCCAGTCGAAGATCCTACTCCCGTATCACAGCCATCTGTGCCGTCTCCATCTAACTCCGATGGACTCAACTCAAGTGCAGGCGGCAACATTCTTGCTTTGGTTGCCACTGACAAACGGATCAAAAATCTAATTGATAAAAATCTTCTCATAACAACACAGATTGCGCCGCCAGAAACTTTAATTGCTAATCCTGATCAAAATCGGGAAAAAGGTGTGGCATGGATTCCCGCCAAAACAACTAACTTAAATGGCAAGAAAGGTACTATCGTCTGCTATTGGATTGTATCTCCCAGTGGAGAAATCCAGCTAGCTGGTTATACAAGTGGCGATCGCGAGTTAGTCGATGCGGATCGAGAAATGGTAGAAGTTGTTTTGGAAACAGCTAAAGGCTACCGATTTCAGCCCATCGACAATCCTCAAAGTGGGATTTATCGCTTTGTGGTTGCTAGGTATGTGTTTCCTTAGGCCTCTTGCCAATCAAAAATTAGCGGTGCGGCGCTTTGCGCCGCACCGCTAATTTTTGATTGGCAAGAGGCGATCAGCAGTTAATAGAAACCACGCGAATTACCTTTTCTGATCTTCCTAAATCACTCTCACCCGCAAATATGGAACGCCCAAAACCATTGGGCAACTCCAAGGGAATCGCGCCCAAGGGCATTTGCACGGTTCGCAAACCTGCATCATTATCTAAACCGATTAGGAAAGTGACTGGCAGATCTAAGCGGGGATTGGCGATCGCGGTCATACTTACTAAACTGTCAGTGCGTGATTGGAATTTGAAGCATTGCGAACCGATCGCACCTCTGACCGCCGCGCGAATATGTGCCGCCGATAAGCGTTTGGCAAAACCTTCAGCCGTAATCAAAATTAACTCTGACTCAGGATGCTGCTTTAAATCTAGTTTTGATACACCGATCTGAGTTTCGGAACTGCCTAACCGCAAAGCCATATTGCCTGAAGCAGTGCGACCAACTGTCGGAATTTGGGTTTCATCAGCTTTGAGGCGCAGGATACGACCTGCGGAAGTAGCGATCGCCAATTCTTGATCATCGCTGACAATATCCGCCCAAAACAGCGAGTCATCTTCTTTCAACTTGGCAACAATTAATCCTCTGGAGTTCATGTCGGCAAACTCTGCTAGAAAAGACCTTTTGATTTTGCCTTGACTTGACAGCACAACTAACTTCCTGTCACTGGATTGAGCATCCTTTTCCCCAACAAATTGAGAAACAATCTTCTCCGCATTATCAGATAGAAGTGTCACTAGAGGAGTTCCCCGTCCTTTGCCTCTGACCAATGGAATATTGGTTAGACCTAGCGGCAAAGCTCTTCCTGATTTGGTCAGTAGTACTAGATCGCGATCGCTACGAGTATCGTAGTTAGCAATCATCACATCATCATTGAGATTGGTAGAATGGGATATTTTAGAATTATTCTCTAAGACTTTGACATAGCCCTTGTGAGTAATTTGTACTGTAATGTCCTGCGGTTCGGCAATGGGAATGTTTAGCTCAGTGGTGAGGGAAATCAGAGGGACTTCTACCTGTTTGAGTTGGTTATTTTTTGGAGAAGACTTGCGATTAGTTTTAGGAACAACTTCTATAATTTGCGACTCAGCAGCTTCGACTGCCTCATTTTCAGGTGTTTCAATCTTTGCTTGAGTCTTTTTAGATTTAGGTTTATCCAAATTCTCAGATATCAAAGCATCTGGTTTTGGAGTCTCACTGGAATGTTCCCAAGCAAGATAGGTGCGGCGCTGATCACTATGTCTCTTTTTATGATCGCGCAGTTCTTTTTTGAGATACTTCAACAATTCACGGCGATCGCCAAGTAATCTTTCAAGTCTAGTAACTTGTTGCTGCAAGCCATCGAGTTCTTCACGGATTTTTTGCTGCTCAATCGCGGTAATGCGGCGCAGAGGCATCGACAAAATCGCCTCAGCTTGTACTTCTGAAAGTCCAAACTCTGTTTGTAAGTCGCCTTTGGCTAGGGCGCTATTGTTGGCAAATCTGAGGATTCTAATTAGGCGATCAAGATCTTGGAGAACGAGAACTAATCCTTCTAATAAATGGGACTTTTCCTGAGCCTTCTTGAGTTCATATCGAAAACGTTTGGCAAGGGTTTCTTCCCTGAAGTCAAGAAATTCCTGCAATAGTTCGCGCAAGCTCATTTGCTTTGGCAGTGAACCTTTGAGCGCCAGCAAAATTACGCCAAAGTTACTCTGCAAAGCAGTGTGGCGATAGAGTTGATCCAGAATGATTTCGGGAATGATATCTTTTTTAAGTTCAATCACAACCCGCATTCCTGTGCGATCGCTTTCATCGCGAATATCAGAAATTCCCTCGATCTTGCCATTATTGACCAGTTCGGCGATCTTCTCAATCCATGCCGACTTATTCACTTGATAGGGAAGCTCGGTAATGATAATCGCTAATTTTTGGCGCTTACCAGTTCCCTTTCCGCCCATCTGCTCGACCGAGGCAACACCGCGAGTGGTAATGCTGCCGCGCCCCGTCAAGTATGCTTCGCGTACACCCGTGGCATCCATAATAATTCCGCCCGTGGGAAAGTCTGGCGCGGGAATCAAGGTCAGTAATTGCTCATCAGATAGATTGGGATTGTCAATTAAGGCGATCGCGCCATCAATCACTTCACCCAAATTATGGGGTGGGATATTCGTTGCCATGCCAACGGCAATTCCTGTAGAACCATTGAGCAGCAGCATGGGCAACTGAGCGGGCAGTACCGATGGTTCCTGTTCAGAGCCATCAAAGTTGTCCACGAAGTCTACAACTTCTTCTTCAATTTCTCCTAGTAATGCCTCATTGCCGATCGCCGCTAAGCGACATTCGGTATAGCGCATCGCCGCCGCAGGATCATTATCCACTGAGCCGAAGTTGCCATGCCCCGCCAACAAAGGATAACGACTCGAAAAATCTTGGACTAATCGCACCAGCGCCTCATAGACCGATTGATCGCCGTGGGGGTGATACTTACCCAAGACATCGCCAACTACACGGGCGCATTTACGAAAGGGACGCTCTGGCAATAAGCCCAGCTCATGCATAGCGTAAATAATCCGTCGGTGGACAGGCTTCAGCCCATCACGGGCATCGGGCAGCGCACGACCAACAATTACGCTCATGGCGTACTCTAAATATGATCGCTGCATTTCTGAATGAAGTGAAGTCGGAATGATATTCCCCCCATTTGACTCCAATCCAAAATTTAGCTGTTGCTGCCCTTGCTTTGCCATAAAATCTACGAACGCTTTTCAAAATAATCACAGTACTTGAAAACAATGTAACAGTTTCAACCAAAATTATGGAAATTAAGCCCAATAGAGTAATGGCGTACTCTATTGGCAGATTTGGGAAAGCGCTGTAAAGGCTTTGCCGCGTTACTATTGATTACCCCACAAAGAGAGGCAGCGCACCGCGCTGCCTCTCTTTGTGGGGTGTTTGATTGGTCATAAATCAGATGACGCTGGCTATAAGTTTTGGGTAATATAGTTTAATAAGTAATTTAAAAAATCATGACCAGCCTCAAAAATGCCGTTGAGGAAATTGTTGTTGTTGAGATACAGGAACAGATTAAGCCGCTTAGCCCAACCGCACAACAAGCCATAAATTTGAGTGAAGTCACCGCCTTCGCGCTTAATCGTTTGCCTGTGCTGTATGCGAGTACGAGTCGAGGCTGGCTGCAACAGCGCAAACGCGCCCATAGTGAATTTCAAAATCAAATTGTTAATGCCGTTAAGCAAGCCTTGCTAGGCATCAAGCGCGACCCGCTGCGTCAATCGACAAAAATTGCCGCCAGTAAAGTCGAAACCCCAGCTCATGTTTTGGCAAAATTGCAAAAACTTTTTAAAAAGCCATCTTTGACTTGGCAACAAGTGCCGCAGACTTTTCAAAGCACCCTAGAGCTAGTTACGCATTCGCCCGAATATGCGGGGCTGAGCTTTGGCGATCGCGATCGCCTCAATGAAATCAAAGGCTATCTGCAAAGAAAAGGCATTGGACATCAAGAAACCAAAAATAATCGCGCTTGGCAAAACAAAAGTGAACTACCGAATCAAGAATTAGACTCATACATCATTTCCGCTTCTTACTTTGTCGTAAATGTTTTGGAAGTATTGGTAAAGCAAGAAGTCGTCCATCAAATCTCCAAGATGGGAAATGTGTTGCCGCGCCAAGTGGGGCTTGATGATGTTTGTGCCTATGTGTTGAATCGCTTGCCCTCAATGTATGCCACCACCGAGCAGGGGATCGTGTGGCAAACGCAAAGGGCTAATGAGCAGTTATCTAGCCAAATCGAGTCAACGATCATTCAAGCGCTGATGACCCTTAGCAAAACGCCGCGCCGTCTTACCGATCCCATTCCTTTACTGAAGTTTGAAGAAGACTGCGAACAGGCGATCGCTGAATTGAGACAGATGTTTCAAAGGAATGATATCACTTGGAAAAATATCTTTCCTCTCGCTGAATATGCGCTCGATCATGAAAGACATGGCATGACCTATTGGCGGCAGCAGTGGCGGATGCTGGGACAGATTTACAGTGAAATGTACTTAAAACCTGGAGATGCCGAGTTATCTCTCAGCCAAAGTCCTGAAGGTGAGATTTTAGTCGTCAGAACCAATACTAAAGAAGCTTTTGGCTGGTTAGCCGATAATCCCAAAAGCCTTGGCATTAGCACCTTACGGCTTTTCCCAGCTGTAGCGGAGATTGACTTATACGCCACTTTCCTCGACTTTTCGATTTCCTACACTCGCGAAGAAATGGCTGTCGATGGGGTGATCTAAACAAATGGCGGCGCAATGCGCTCATACCAAACAAAGAAATGCCTACGCCATTTCTTTGTTTGAAAACCCAGTATGGGTTTGGTTTTCAATTCCCAAAAGTGTGACTACACTTTTGGGAATTGGTATTATTGCATACCGCCGCGTCGTCCGCCACGTTCCTCGCGGAACTTGGCAATTTGTTGTTTCTGCTCAGGAGTTAGCACATTTTCCACTTGAGTCTTGGAGTCCTGCATGATTGCTTTCATCTGTTGCTTTTGAGCTTCAGTCAAATTCAAAGACTTCATGACTCCCTTGCGATCGCCAGATTGTCCAGCTTGAGCAATTAGGGCGCGTTGTTCGGCGGTCAACACTGCTTCACGGCGTGTTTTCGCATTTTCGCGAATTGACTTCATTTGCGTCTTTTGAGCTTCGGTGAGGTTCAGATTTTTCCAAGCGCCTTCGCCACGGAGCTTACGATTTTCCATACGATTTGGCATAGAAGTTTGAGCCGAGACAAAACTAGGAAGGCTAGCTGCGCCAACTACAATAGTTGCACAGGCGATCGCGGCGATTTTCTTAAAATTGTTAAGCATTTAAGTTTCCCCTTGGAAGAAGGCTGATTTATCGTTACAGGTGTTTGGACAACATTGCCATGCAAAAGGTTCAAAAGTGATCCACAAAAAAATAAAAGCGTTGCGAAGCAACGCTTTTATTTTTTTGTAGCTTGACTACCCCGCGCAACTTTTTAAGATCACACCGATCGCAATTCCTAAACCGACAAAGCGGACTACTTGCCAAAATGGTTCTCGAAAACTACTCCATGAAATCAATCGACTCTCTAGTTCCACTTCAATTTGTTCCAGACGCACGCCAATTTCTTCCAATTGCTTTAAAAGCTGATCTTTATGAATACTATGCTCATCACTATTTGATGGCTTGCCCGTTGGCTTACGGCGAATTTTTGACTGGCTTTCGGGTTCTGTAAGCTGTTGGATTTCGTTGAGTTGCGATCGCGTTTGTTCTTGCTGTGCTAGTAAATCTTGCTTTTTAGTCAGATTATCTTGGAGATGATGGAAGCGCTGCTCAATTTCATCTAGCAAATCTCTAGTCTCTCGGATCTGCGCCGCCACATCACTCCAATCAAAATCCTTAGTCACAGGAAGCCACTCCGAAATTAAGCCAAAGAATTTTCAAAAATTCTTTGGGTTTGCATCTAAGCGCGAAGCGCTTTGTCCAAAATTTTAGCAGTGATTACCCGCAATTCAAAGCTTAGACTTTGCTAACGGATCACCGTAAAAATTTTAAAAGTGTTGCATCGCAACACTTTTAAAATTTTTACGGTCAGGATTTATACTTGGCAATGGAATAATATTGCGCCTAATTAAATATGAGTCAAAAAGAAGTAATTCGCAGCAGTCAAGCCCCTGAACCAGTGGGTCCTTACAATCAAGCGATCGCAGTGCCAGCCACCAGTAAATTAATATTTATGGCAGGGCAAATTGCGATCGATCCCGCCATTGGTAAAATTGTCGCCACCACAGTTGAAGAACAAGCCGAACAGGTAATCAAGAATATTCAAGCTGTACTAACTGAAGCTGGGGCTGATTTTAGTAATGTCATTAAAACCACTGTGTTCTTGGCAGATATGGCAGACTTTCCTAAGGTAAATGCCATCTATGGCAAGTACTTCCCTGCGCCATTCCCTGCCCGTTCGACAGTTCAAGTCGCCCGACTTCCCCTTGATGCCCTTGTCGAAATTGAGTGCATTGTCGCAATTTAAAAAAGTCCCGCCCGCGTAGCGGGCGGGACTTTTTTAAATTGCTCGCTGTAAGCCATATATGGAGAAGAAATGAAAAGTTTGTGGAACGATGCAGAAGCATCAAAATATAAAGGCGATTTGGGCTTGAGGGTATATACATCAAAACTATTGGGACGCGATCGCTCCTTAGTTCTGCATGGTGGCGGGAATACTTCTGTCAAAATCCTAGAGAAAAATATTGTCGGTGAAGAAGAGGAAATTCTCTATGTTAAAGGCAGTGGTTGGGATTTAGAAACAATTGCCCAAGCTGGTTTTGCACCTGTACGAATGGCGCATCTATTGAAGCTTGCCAAGTTGTCAGTTCTATCGGACTCCCAAATGGTGAATGAACTAAAAACCCAAATGACCAAAGCAAGCGCCCCCGCTCCATCCGTAGAAACCATACTCCACGCCAGCTTACCTTATAAATATGTCGATCACACTCATGCCGATGCCGTAATTTCTATCACCAACACGACTAATGGATGGGAACGCATTCAAGAAGTTTATGGAAATGATGTGGTGATTATTCCCTATGTGATGCCAGGTTTTGATCTAGCGCGAGTTTGTGCGGAAAAGTTTGAGTCTGAAAAAAGCGATCGCACTATCGGCATGGTGCTAATGAATCACGGCATCTTTTCCTTTGGCGATACTGCCCAAGCTGCTTACGAGAGCATGATTTCCTTAGTAGATCGTGCGGAAGTCTATTTGCAAAAACAAAATGCTTGGCATTTTAATTATGAAGTTCAAGAAACAACGCCAATAGAACGATTAGAAATTGCTCAACTCCGCGCTGAAGTTGCCCAATTTGCGGGATTTCCTGTGATTTTAAGTACTCATAATGATAAGAAAAATTTAGCCTTTGCCCAAAGAGAAGATGTGCATATTTTGTCTCAACAGGGCTGTGCGACTCCCGACCATGTGATTCGGACAAAAAGATTCCCTTTAATCGGTAGGGATGTAATGACTTATGCAGATGCTTATCGGAATTATTTTACCGAAGAATCTCAGCAATTATCGCAATCTGTAACGATACTAGATCCCGCTCCTCGCGTGATTCTTGATCGCCAATTAGGATTGGTTACTGTCGGTAAATCTGCTCAAGATGCGGCGATTGTGGCGGATATTTATGAACATACGCGGGAAATTATGCAGCGATCGCACCTTTTGGGCGGCTATCAAGCGCTTCCTGCTCACGATCTCTTTGCGGTGGAATATTGGGAATTAGAACAGGCGAAGCTCAAAAAAAGTGGTGCGTCTCCTGCTTTTATGGGTGAAATTGCTCTCGTTACGGGAGCTGCGTCAGGCATCGGCAAAGCTTGCGTGGAGTCACTATTAAAACGTGGCGCCGCCGTGGTAGGTCTGGATATTAATCCTGCCATTGAGAAGTTGTACGATCGCCCAGACTTTATGGGGCTGGTCTGCGATGTTAGCGATGAAAATGCGATCGCTACATCCCTCGATCAAACCGTTAAGTCTTTTGGTGGTCTGGATATGCTCATTCTCAATGCAGGGATTTTTCCTGCGGGCTGTCGGATTGAGAAAATGGATACAGCAACTTGGCAGAAGGTGATGCAAATTAATCTGGAAGCAAATCTAGTCCTAATGCGAGAATGTTATCCACTCTTGAAACTCGCGCCCAATGGTGGTCGGGTCGTGGCGATCGGTTCTAAAAATGTGCCAGCCCCTGGCCCTGCGGCGGCAGCTTATTCTGCATCCAAAGCAGCACTCACCCAGCTGATGCGAGTGGCAGCTCTGGAATGGAGTGGCGATCGCATCCGTGTCAATACCTTACATCCCAATGCAGTCTTCGATACAGGCATCTGGACAGAGGAAGTGCTAGCTTCTCGCGCTAAGCATTATGGCTTGACAATTGAAGAATACAAAACCAATAATTTACTGAAGATAGAAGTTACCAGTCGTCATGTCGCTGAGCTTGCCTCAGAAATGTGTGGCAGCCTATTTGCCTGTACAACGGCATCTCAAGTTCCCATTGATGGCGGTAATGACCGCGTAATTTAGAAGTGCTGAGTGGGGTGACGCGAAGCGTCATCCCAACCCAGATATTAAACTTTACCGCTTTACAACCAAGCCGCAGTCATACAATATTAAGGCTTGTATGATGTAGCAATATTTTGGACAGGAATTTTGAGAGTGGTGTATAGAGCTTTTCTAATAAGCAAAGTAAATAAGATGGTTTTGCAGCCAAGGGTCGCGAAACCATCTTATTTACTTTGCAAGGAATCTCTATATGGGTTTAAGCGATCGCGAGGTTGGCTATGACTTATGGGCTAAAAACCTCAACTATTGAGTTGCTAAAGCGCTTTAACAACAGCTTTCCTCAGTTTTATGAGCAGTTTGTGAGTAGTGATATCCAACTCCAAAATTTGCGTTTGGCTTATCAGCTTTATCAGTCCAAAGAAGCAGTGATCGAGCTAAAGTCAGAGAGCAGTAAGAGCGTGCTTTATTTTGCCTATCGCAATCAATCTTTTTTGCTGAATGATATTTTTGGGGTGTTAGCTGCCTATGGCTTGACGATTCACAGTCTTAGTTTGTACGGTCAGATTCATGCGCCGATGCTCGTCTTTATCAAATTAGTAATCTCACGCGGCGGTAAGACTTTGCCTGCCAAAACTGCCGAAAATGTCCGCAAAGCGATTAAAGAGACTTTGTTAGGACGTTTTGAAGTAGAAGAAATGCTCGCTCTGGAGTTTAATCTGGATAGTGGTTTGCGAAAGGTCGAAACTAACTTTTATGTCGATCGCGTATTCCATTTACCTGCGCTACTGGTTGAAGCTGATAGTCAGCCTGGGTTGTTTTATAAAGTAATGAATGCGATTTGGCAGGAAGATTTGCTAGTCGTAAATGCCAATTTATTAGTCCTGCGTGGTCGGACAAGGCTGATCTTGTATTTGTTAGGGCCCAATGAAAATTTAATTCCTGAATATTTGGGAACCAAAATAGCCGAAAGTTTAAAGCAGCGTTTGTCTGATTAGCCATAGATTGTTCCGCCCGCTACGCGGGCGGAACAATCTATGGCTTTTGGTTTTAGCAATTAAGAAAGAGCGGCGCAACGCGCCGCTCTTTCTTAATTACTGAACTGGGCGATCGCCTCATAAAATGGTTGCCAATTGTCATCAACCGCAATACTTTCCCATAGTTCTTCAATTTTGGGACGTAAAAGTATTATGGTGGGGTTAGCTTGTTGAAGTTGATTGGCTATGGTTTCCATCGCAGCGATCGGCTGACGGATCAGCAATTGATGATAGACCACGCGCCACTTTTCTAATAATGGCAACTGTTCTTCGGTGATTTCCCAAGGGTGAGTTTTGAAGATATTGCTGGAGTCTTCTCGCCAGTTCGTATGGAATTCTTGGCGGAGATTTACAAAAAATTGGTTGTAACCAATCTCTTTGACAAAGGCAAGTAATTCCAAAGTTGCGCCAATTAACTCTTCTGTTTCAGGCTTCGATAAAGTCATAAATCCTAAACGCTTGAGCATCATTTCGCAATAAGCTTCACGGTAGAAGTCTTTAAACTTCTCTAAAGATGAATTCATGTCATCTTTATCCATTACCAAACTAAGAGGATCTTGCAGCTTTTCCAAATTCCAATAACAAGCCGCAGGTTGATTGGCATAGCTATAGCGCCCCGCGTGATCAAAGTAAGCCGCCGTAAATCTAGGATCGTAATTGGGAATGAAAGCAAAGGGTCCATAGTCAAAACTTTCTCCTGTAATCGACATATTGTCGGTATTGAGAACGGCGTGACAAAAACCAACCGACATCCACTGAGCGCAGAGTCTCGCCACTCGCTCTACTAATTCTAAATAGAACTGACTATCTTGATTTTCAGAACTCCACAAGTGAGGATAGTAAACCTGAAGAACATGATCTAATAACTTGCGAACTAGGTCAGCGCGTCCAATCCAGCGTAGTCGCTCAAATGTCCCAAAACGAATATGCGATCGCGAGAAGCGCACCATCACCGCAGAGCGAGTTGGCGATGGCTCATCTCCACGCCAAAGATCTTCCCCTGTTTCGACTAAACTGAGGCAGCGTGAAGTTTTTACACCCATGCGATGCAAAGCTTCGGAAGCAATAATCTCCCGAAATCCACCCTTGAGAGTCAGTTTCCCATCGGCAGTACGCGAGTAAGGAGTTCGTCCTGATCCTTTGGTTCCAAAATCATAGAGTTCTCCATCAATACCGCGTACTTGTCCATAAATAAAGCCGCGACCATCACCAAGTTGGGGATTGTATTCACCAAATTGATAGCCGTGATATCGCAATGCTAGAAATGGTCGTACTGATTGAAAGTGACCAAAAGCTTCAATAAAGTCATCATCACTCACTTGGCTAGCTTCTAGTCCGATCGCTGGCAAAACTTGATCATTACGCCACCGCAGCTTATGCATGGGAAACTCTGCCGCCTTGACGACATCGTGGAAGTCTTCGAGTACCTCGATCGCAGGTTCATAATTAAGATTCAGAAAAGGATTACTTGATCGCATATTTGAGAAATAGAAAGAGACTAACGACTTCTGCCATGATACTTTATATCAATAAGACTTCTATAAATGGCGGCGAAGCCGCCATTTATAGAAGTCTTATTGAGAACTTTGCAAAGTTCTCTCAGTTTTAATTAAGCGCAAAGCGCTGTAACTACTTTGTGATGAATCAAAATAGCCAAGTAAATTATTGGTATGAAGGTCGTTGTCCCTTCAGTGGTGAACTATTGCGCTTGCCACGCACCAGAGAATCTGAAGCGATCGCGATGAAATTAATGCAGGAACTTTCTACTTCTAATAGTGCGGCTGCGCCGCACTATCAAATCCTCACAGCAAAGCCTGAAGGCACTAAAGAAGGAAAAATGTATGGAATTTTATTGGCAACAACAGCAACAGGTGAAAGGATAGTTTTAAAAGCTTTTTCTGGACTATTAAACGGTAAAAGTGAAATCGCAGGTTGGGTTCCGCCAATTGCGGGACGAGAAAATATTGCCCTCGCCGAATCAATTACATTGTCTAAACTGGCAACTATCAAGCAAAAATTAATTGAACTGAGCGAGATTCCCGAACGTTTAGAATATGTCAAGCGATCGCAAGAGTATGAATTGCAATTACAGGCTTTGCGGGAAGAACATCAACTTGCCAAACAAGAAAGACAAATTAAGCGATCGCAAAATAACTCAGACAGCAAACTTCAGCAAGAATTGGATCGCGAAAGTCAACTTGAAAAAATGGCAAGGCGCAATCTCAAACGCGATCGCGATCAGGTTCTATTGCCTTGGCAAAACTTGATTGAAGCAGCCAATACCAAAATGACGGAACTTAAAAAGGAGCGCTGTCAACTCTCTCGCACTTTGCAAGCACAGATGCATGAGACTCATGTGCTAACTAACTTTGCAGGGGAAACGCGATCGCTAAAACAGTTAATTACAGAAGGCGCGATGCCAACGGGAATGGGAGACTGCTGCGCTCCTAAGTTGTTAAATTATGCTGCGAATAATAGACTTGTGCCTGTGGCTATGGCGGAGTTTTGGTGGGGTGAGCCTTCGCCCGATGGTTACAAAATTCAAGGCGAGTTCTATGGTGCTTGCGTGCAAAGATGCCAGCCGATTATGGGATTTTTATTGTCAGGTCGAAAGTGCCTTATATCTAATGATGGCGTGGCTGCGCTCCGCCATCAAACACCGATTGTGTATGAGGATGAATGTCTAATTGCGATCGCCAAACCCTCTGGACTTCTCTCTATTTCTGGACGTTATTTAGATGTTCAAGATAGCGCCCTAAGCCGATTGCGAGAATTATATAGCGATGAAAATCTTTATCCAGTGCATCGACTTGATCGTCAGACTTCTGGAATTTTGTTATTCGCTCGCAACCTTGATACGCTCCGCCATCTCAGCCAACAGTTTCAAGATCGCAAAGTCTACAAAGTTTATGAGGCTCTGCTTTCGGGGAAAATCAAACAAACAAGTGGCGTGATTGATTTACCACTGTGGGGCAATCCTGAAAATCGCCCCCACCAGCAAGTTGATTGGGAACGAGGAAAACAAAGCGTAACTAAGTTCCAAATCATCGGCTTTGAGAATACTTATCCTAGAATGGAATTTATTCCCTTAACAGGGAGAACACATCAGTTGCGAGTTCATGCCGCCGATGCGAGAGGTTTGGGAATGACCATTTTAGGCGATCGCCTTTATGGTTGTCAGATGGCAACTGACCGATTACATCTTCACGCTAAAGCTTTAACTTTTACCCATCCGCGATCGCTGCAAACTCTCTCTTTAGAAGTGCCAGTTCCCTTTTAAGTAGCTCAATATAATTAAAACCCAAAACCAAGCAGGTCGTTCTGCCCGCGTAGCGGGCGGAACGACCTGCTTGGTTTTTCGGCTATTTATGCCTAGCTACTTATTAAAGAGAAATGCGACAAATTCGCCATTCGGGCAGAACCTCTGCACCCATACGTTGATAAAAAGCGATCGCGGGTTCATTCCAATCCAAAACTGACCACTCAAACCTGCCACAACCTCGATCCTTGGCAACTCTAATCAAGCTGTTTAACAAAGATTTACCAATGCCTAGCCCGCGATACTCTGGCAGCACAAATATATCTTCGAGATAGATTCCCCGTTGAGTTAAAAAAGTGGAATAGTTAGTAAAAAATAAAGCATAGCCAACTATTTTTTGAAGCTCTTCGGTTTCAGCAATAATGACCTCAATGCAAGGGCGATCGCCAAATAAGTCAGCCTGTAAACTTTCCACATTTCCTGTGACCTGTTCCGATAATTTTTCATATTCAGCAAGCGCCAAAATCAAGTTGAATATTTCGAGTACATCAGCAACTGTCGCGGAACGAATTTTAAAATTTACTTCCATACATATTATCCAGTTACAGCGCTTTGCGCTTGATTAAAACCCAGAGAAATTTTGGGAAGCGATGCTCCGCGCCGCTTCCCAAAATTTCTCTGTACTACTCAAAGCCTCAATAGGCTGTAAACTAATTTATGAAAGGTAACGCAATACGGGTTTCGAGTCATCTTTGGTATTAGAGGCAAAGCGCAGCTTTAGCTTTGCCTCTAAATGATTAATTTAAAATGTCAAATCATCGGAACGAGAACCCGAATAAATCATTCCCTTACTAAAGTTGACCGTCAGTGGCTCGCCATCGCGAATGAAGCCAGTCGCATTTTGGACACCAATGAGAACAGGAATACCCAGTCTTCTGCCAATAACCACCGCATGGGAGTCCAGACTACTCTCTTCGGTAATTACGGCGGAAGCCTTGCGAATTACTTCGATATAGTCCGCATCGGTACGATCAATTACTAAAATTTCGCCCGCATTAAAGTCGCGCACATCGAGATGATGGAAAGCAACCCGCGCCCGACCATTGACAATGCCCGAACCAATGCTCAGCCCCTTGCCGACTACAGAAGATACAAATTCAACCTTAATCAAATCTGTCGAACCTGCCACGTCTTGCAGAGTGCCAGCCGACATCACAACCAGATCACCCGCCGCTAGCAGCTTCATCTCTTGAGCAAGGTTTAGTGCTGCCTCAAAGTTTTGTCTTGCCGATGGCAAAGATACTAGGACTAAAGGTTGCACACCCCACACCATCTGCAACCGCCTTGCTACTTGCACATTGGGCGTGACTGCCAAAATCGGAATCGGTGGACGAAACTTGCTGACATTCCGAGCCGTTGACCCAGTTTTAGTCAGGGTAACGATCGCCGCCGCCTTCAGTTGCATCGCAATTCTGCCTACCGCCTGACTGATGGCATTAGGTACGGCTCGCCCCATACTCTCGATGGGTTGCATTTTTAAGTCTTGTTCCTTCTCAATCCGCGCCGCAATTCTTGCCATTGTCTCCACAGCCAAAATGGGGTACTTGCCCACCGCCGTTTCATTGGACAGCATCACTGCGTCCGTTCCATCGATGATCGCATTAGCAACGTCAGAAATTTCGGCGCGGGTGGCACGAGGATTGCTAACCATACTATCCAGCATCTGGGTCGCTGTAATTACAGGAATGCCAAGCCGATTTGCGGTTTTGATCAATTGCTTTTGGGCGATCGGCACATCTTCCGCAGGAATCTCCACACCGAGGTCGCCGCGAGCTACCATCACGCCATCACAAACGGCAATAATCGCTTCCATATTGGCGATCGCCTCATGCTTTTCGATTTTGGCGATCACGCTAGCATCACGTCCTGAAGCCGCGATCAGGTCTTTGACCTCTAACACATCTTCGGGAGTACAAACAAAGCTGAGCGCCACCCAGTCCACCCCTTCACCCAGTCCAAAGCGCAGATCTTCGCGATCTTTGTCAGTCACGGCACTGACGGACAGGTGAACATTGGGAAAATTCACCCCCTTATTATTGGAGAGAGTGCCACCAATGACGACCCGACAATACAAGTCTCCCAGTTCTGCATTGACATCCTCGACGACCATTTCCACTTTGCCGTCATCGAGCATAATCACTGCTCCAATCGGCACTTCTTCAGCAAGGGTGTCGTAGGTAATACAGCTAATCGCACTTGTACCAGCAACTTGACGGCTAGTTAGGGTAAATTTGTCACCTCTGGCTAATTGGATCGGTCCTTCTTTAAACACACCGAGGCGAATCTTGGGGCCCTGCAAATCTTGCAATATGCCGACAGGCTGATTTAATTCACTGGATACCTGACGAATATTGCAAATACTGCGATGGTGGTCGGCGTGAGTGCCATGGGAAAAATTTAGGCGGAAAGTGTTTGCGCCCGCTTCAATAAGCTGGCGCAGCATATCAGGGCTACTGGTAGCGGGACCAATAGTGGCAACAATTTTTGTGCGGCGAAAAGTTTCTCTAACGGTCATGGATAGTCAGCTAACGGCGAACCTCAAACATACCAGAATCTCATGACAATTCTTCCTAACGATAAGTAAAAACCGAAGAAGTGAGTGGCGGCGCGATGCGCCGCCACTCACTTCTTCGGTTTTTACCCATTTTCACTAATTTTGATGTTGCTATTGTGTCAAAATATTAAGCGTGAGAGTAGTTTTTGACCCAAACCAAATTTCTCGTCCCACCGCGATCGCCCTCGGTAACTTTGACGGCGTGCATTCAGGACATCAACAGGTGATTGCACCAATCACTCCCGAATCTTTACGCAAATTTGCTGGCGATCACCATTCTCAATTAACCAGCACCGTTGTCTCCTTTTCTCCCCACCCGCAAGAATTTTTTAGCAAAGCCCCGCGATCGCTGCTTGCCCCTTTTGATGAGAAAGTTGATTTATTAAGATCCCTTGGCGTTGAGCAATTAGTCTTGCTTAACTTTGAGGCGGAGCTAGCTAAGCTCACCGCCCAAGAATTCATCCAAAAAATTCTGATCAATTATTTACAAGTGGAAATGATCAGCGTGGGCTTTGATTTTCACTTTGGGCAGAAACGTCAAGGCAATGTCACTGACTTAAAAAATGTGTGGGGCGATCGCCTCATGATCATCCCAGAGCAAACCATGAACTTTGGTAGTGACACAGAAAAATCAAATGTGAGAATCAGTAGTTCCAACATCCGCGCCGCCCTTGCCCAAGGTGACATTGATCTTGCTAATGCTTTACTTGGTCGCCCTTACAATCTCGTTGGCAAAGTGATTCGCGGCAAGCAACTGGGACGCACGATTGGCTTCCCTACCGCCAATCTGGAACTGCCATCTCAAAAATGCTTACCCCGCGATGGGGTTTATGCGGTCACAGTTGTAATGAGCGATCGCCAAGAAATAATTAATGGAGTCATGAATATCGGAATGCGCCCCACCGTCAATGGCGATCGCCGCTCAGTGGAAGTCCATTTATTTGATTGGCAAGGCGATCTTTATGATCAGCAAATTTCCGTAAACCTAATCAAGTTCATTCGTCCTGAGAAGAAATTCGACTCCCTCGAAATGCTCAAAGCGCAGCTCCAAGAGGATAGCCAACAAGCCCTACTGTTATGCAATTGAAAGATAAAGGCGCGAAGCGTCTTCATCTTTACAATTGCCGCAAAGCCGCGCTATTAAAAATCAGTTCCTTTAAGAAAAGTAGACCAAGTGACAACAATCGTAATAAAGTGTTAAGGAAATATAGCTAGTTTGACCACTGGAAGAGTTTGCTGTGGGTTTATTACGCCATTTTACTAAAGATATCGGCATCGACCTTGGTACTGCCAATACATTGATCTACGTCTCTGGTGAAGGGATTGTATTGCAGGAGCCGTCTGTTGTGGCGATCGACCAGAGAGACAAAACTGCCTATGCAGTTGGCAATGAAGCCAACAAGATGATCGGACGCACCCCTGGGGACATCATTGCCGTGCGACCACTCAAGGATGGAGTGATCGCCGACTTTGACTCCGCCGAGCTGATGTTGCGCTCATTTATTCAAAAAGTTAAAAAAGGTGTTTTTAACCCACGCATCGCGATCGGTATTCCCAGTGGTGTCACAGGTGTGGAATGGCGTGCTGTTATGGATGCCGCCCGTCGCGCTGGTGCTAGCGAAGTTTATCCTATTGATGAGCCAATTGCCGCCGCGATCGGCGCAGGGCTGCCCGTTACCGAAGCCACAGGCAACATGATCATCGACATCGGGGGTGGCACAACTGAGGTTGCCGTGATGAGCTTGCAAGGGATTGTGCTGAGCGAGTCTGTGCGTGTGGCAGGCGATGAACTCAGCGAAGCGATCATGAAGTATATGAAAACCGTGCATAACCTTGTGGTTGGTGAACGTACTTCTGAAGAAATCAAAATTAAAATTGGTTCTGCTTACCCGATTAAAGAAGAAACTTCCATGGAAGTTAGGGGGCTACATTTACTATCTGGCTTACCTCGCACCGTCACCGTCAAGTCTTCCGAAATCCGCGAAAGCATGAGTGAACCGCTATCCGTAATTATCGAAGCGGTAAAGCGTACTTTAGAACGCACTCCTCCCGAACTAGCTGCCGACATTATTGATCGCGGCATCATGCTCGCAGGCGGTGGGGCAATGCTCAATGGTATTGATACCCTGATTAGTCATGAGACGGGAATTGTTACCCACATCGCCCCTGCCCCCCTAGACTGCGTAGTCCTCGGCGCAGGAAAGGTTTTAGAAGACTATAAAAATCTGGGTCGTGTATTAACAAGCCGTCTAAAAAGTTTATAAAGTTAAGTTTTACATGGAATCAATTCGTAGTTGGTGGGAGCGCTATAGCTTCCAGACTGCTGTGGTCACGGCGGGGATCGGTTTGGCGTGGTTGATTCGCCAAACTCAGGGCGTAGTGATCATGGAGGCTTACCAATTTGTTAGTCGTCCTTTTCAGGCGATCGCGCCCAAACAGGAACTGCTACAAGACGCACAGGTGCGTGAACTCCGCTATCGACTAACTGAGCTTGAGTCCCAAAATCAGAGGATGAAAGAACTGCTCAGCGTGAAGTTAAGCCCGAATGACAATGGCGTTTGGGCAACAGTGATTGGTCGCGGAGCCGACTCTTGGTGGGATCAAATCCTAATTGGTAAGGGTAGTAATGACGGGATTAAAGCTGGGGCGATCGTAGTTGCACCTGGGGGATTGGTAGGGAGAGTCACCCATGTTTCGCCCAATAGTAGCCAAATTCTGTTGATTAGTGATCCTAATAGCCAAGTTGGTGTGGTTGTGACGCGGAGTCGATATAGTGGAATGTTAAAGGGTCAGAGTAAAAATACAGCGACTCTGGACTTTTTCGAGCGCGATCCTGATGTGAAGGTTGGCGATATTGTTCAGACTTCCCAGTTCAGTACTCTATTTCCTGAAAATGTACCTGTGGGACGGATTAAATCGATTAACCTCGATAAGCAGCCTGCTCCCGAAGCGATTATTGAGTTTTCGACTCCCCTAGGGATTTTAGATTATGTAAGAGTTTATCCATTCAAGGAAAATATGTAATGTTAAAGCGCTTCGCGCTTTCTTGATAATGGCGGCGCTTCGCGCCGCCATTATTCTTTTGGCTCTTTTGCTGTAGTAGTAACAATTCTCGCGAATTGAAAACCAGACCCAGTATGGGTTTTTAAATAATGAAATGGCTGCGCTATTTCTTTATTTGGTATAAGCTTCTTTAATTAACAATTTAGGAATTTGCAGCGCCGAAAGTTCTGCAAATTCCTAAATTGCTTTCAATATCAAACCCCTAAAAAATGCTTGATCGCAAAATTCCCTTATCTCAAAAAATTTTGAACTGGTCAATTACAGGTGGCTCAGTTTTGATCTGCATTTTAGCGATGTATACTCGCTTTACAGGAATGACTTTGATGGGAATTGCGCCGAACTGGTTACTGATTTGGCTAGTGGCTTGGAGTGTCAATCGACCAACGATCTTAGCGATGATGGCAGGTATTGCCTTGGGACTAATACAGGATGCCATGACGATTAGTGATGTGATCACGGCTCCTACCCACGCGATTGGACTAGCGATCGCAGGTGGACTAACCTCGCTTCTGCAAAAGCAACGCTATGTGCAGGAAGACTTTATTTCGATCGCCTTAATTGTATTCGGGATGGCAGTGATCGTGGAGACCATGCACGCTATTCAGTTGACAGCAATGGGTGCAGAAATGGATAACGTTTGGACTATGCAACAAAGAATTGCCCTGAGTTCGGCAATTTTAAGCAGCCTATGGTCGCCCGTAGTTTATTTTCCCCTCAGCCGTTGGTGGCGGGCCTTAGATCGCAAAGACGAATAATACCAATTTACAAAAGTGTGACTACACTTTTGTAAATTGAAAACCAAACCTAGTATGGGTTTTTGAATAAAGAAATGGCGTAGCCATTTCTTTATTTGGTATAAGCGGACGCATCAGCTTTTTAGAAAAACACCACGCGGCTATCAAAACCTTGGCGGCGAATTGTTAAATTCAGGGTTTCCGCACTGGGGCGATCAGGATAGCCTTGAACTTCGATGTAAGTTCCTCGAAAAGAAGAACGCAATTGAGCATTGGGAGCGATCGCTTGAACTCTCTGCAATTCTGAAACTAGCCCAGTGGGAATAATTACAAAGTAACGTAACTGCACGGCACTAGGAGTCGATTGCACGGCAACAGTTGGGTTTGTGGTGGGAATTGGCTGCCCTTGGGGTGGCAATGGCTGGGGCGATCGCACAATCTCGATAGAGTTAGTGGGAAAGTCATTTCCTGGCACCCCAGGGAGAGGATCAACTACTCGCGAGTTGGGGATCGGAATTGACTCGACAGGAGTTGGTAAAGATGAGGGCGGAAAGCTATTGGGAATTGGCGGAACTGAACTAACTGGTTGCGAGGGAAAGCTGGGAAATTTACTTTGGACATTGATAATTTGAGCCTGTAGTCCTGCTTGGCTAAATTGATCAACACGTTTTTGGGCAAGGTTTAAATTATTAAATCGACCTAACTGCACCACCTGTTCACCCGTATCTAGTCGGCTCGTAAAGGCATCAGGGGCGATCGCTCTTGCTCTTTGAAGACTTGAGGTATTTGGTAAATACACCAAATACTGCTGGGTCGTACTAGCGGGAGAGTTGGTTGGGAAAGACTGGGCGATCGCCAAATCATTCAGATTAACCATACAAATGCCAGTACCAACCAAAGATACCAGCCCCAAGGCAAAACTAGAAAGAGGGGTGTGTCTGTAGAGTCTCATATGCTTGCCAGTCGAAGATATCGAAAAAACGAAATTGGGCGCGATTGTACCATAATCTAGAAGACTCACATAATACCTTTTTGGTTCGATTAACACAGAAATCATGGCAGTAGATCTGACTCGCGTTCAACCACCTCTCAAGGTTCACCCACCCAAAATCAATCAATTTATTTTAAAAGTCATTCGCATATTAACGCCCTTTTGGTTACGGTGGCAGTGTGGCATCAATCAGATCGAAACAAAATACATTGATCGCCTTGTGGATGCTACTAAAAAGTTTCAAGACGGTAAAGTTCGCTATATGCTAGCCTTCCGTCACCCCACCACCGATGATCCCTTTGGAATGCTTTACTTGCTAACCTATGCAGTACCCGAACAAGCGCGAAAAATGGGTGTGAAGCTGATGCAAACTCCCCATAGCGGATTTGTTTATGATCGCGGTATTTCTCTGTGGGCTGGGGACTATATAAATTGGCTATTTCCTGCTTTGGGTGGAATTTCTCTATTTCGAGGCAAGCTAGATCGCCCTGCGCTGACGCTGATGCGTAAGCAAATTACCCAAGGTGACGCACCATTATCGATGGCTCCTGAAGGCGGCACAAATGGCAAAAGTGAAGTGGTTGCAGAATTAGAGCCAGGCATTGCCCAGATCGGCTTTTGGGCGGCGGAAGACTTAGCCAAAGAAGGTCGCGCCGAAGAGATGTTGATTATTCCTGTGGGAATTCAGTATGAATATTCCAATGCGGCTTGGAGCAAGATAGACGAGGTGATCACCACAATTGAAAAAGAATGTGGGATGAGTAAGCCAAAGATCACCGCCGAAACTCGTTACCAAAGGCTGTATGAACTGGGGAGTCATTTGGTGCAGTGGGTGGGTGAATATTACCAAACTTTTTATAGAAACTATACGGCAAGCAGTAACCAAGAAGAAAATATAAATCTAGACTTGTCCAGCCGCTTACAAAATTTAGCCGATCATATTTTAAGCGTTGCCGAAATGAATTTTGGCATCAATCCTAAAGGCTCCCTAATTGATCGCTGCCGCCGCCTTGAACAAGCGGGATGGGATCGCATCTTTCGCAATGACATTGAGAATCTGGAAAAATTATCGGCAATTGAAAATGGCTTTGCCGATCAACTGGCTCTTGAGGCAAGCTATAGCAACTGGCATATGCGAATTGCCGAGAGTCTTATTGGTGTCACCAATGACTATGTGAAGCAACATCCTAGCCCTAGTCGCTACATTGAAGTGTTACAGCTAATGTGGAGTGTCTTGCAACGAATTACTGAGCGCAATCAAAGCTCGTCAGTATTTCAGGGATCTCTTAGCTTTGGCGATCGCAAGTTGACGCTTTCCGTTGCCGAACCAATTTCTGTTTCCCAACATCTGACCACCTATCAATCCAGTCGCATCGCTGCTAAGGAATGTAAGCGCAAGCTAACTGAAGATATTCACAACGCGATGAAGGATCTAGTAGTTCCATCAATGATGTAATGCCAAATCAAAAGCCTGCCGAAGGCGGGCTTTTGATTTAAACGTACAAGCTTTGACATTCTTCAATATTGAGGCGCGATCGCGTCACAATCTGCATTGATGAGGTTTGACCACGAGCAAAATGGATCGCCCCTGCGCAGCCAATCATCGCCGCATTGTCAGTACATAGGCTCAAAGGTGGAAACACGGCGCGAATGTCATGGGCGGTTGCCATTGAGACAAGGCGCGATCGCAGCGCACTATTTGCCGCTACGCCACCAACCGCCACAATTGTTGACAAATTATTTGCCACTGCACATTTAATCGTGCGCGTAGCCAGCGCTAACGCCACTGTTTCCTGAAAGCTGGCGGCAATATCGGCGATCGGCAGTGGTTCGCCATTGGGACTGAGTTTTTGAGTGAGTCTTAATACTGCGGTTTTCAGACCACTGAAACTAGAGTCATAGGGAAAATCAGGAATCCGTCCTTGTGGCAACTTAAAAGCCTGAGGGTTACCCGCGATCGCCATCTTGTCAATGGCGGGCCCCCCTGGATAGCCCAAGCCCAGTAGTCGCGCCACTTTATCAAAAGCCTCTCCCGCGGCATCGTCACGGGTCTTTCCCATCACTTGATAGTCGGTATAGTCTTTTACTAAAATGATGCTGCTATGTCCGCCCGAAACTAATAAACATAAAAATGGTGGCTCTAAGTTAGGGTCAGCTAACAAAGATGAACAGATATGTCCCTCGAGGTGATGCACGGCAATTAAAGGCTTTTGATGGAGCATTGCCAAGGTTTTCGCCGCCGTTACGCCAATCATTAATGAACCAACTAGCCCAGGGGCAGTCGTCACCGCAATTCCATCAATATCCGCACATGTTAGCTCTGAGTCGCGATAGGCTTGGGCAATTACAAGGTTAATCGTCTCAACGTGCTGACGCGCCGCAATTTCGGGGACGACCCCGCCAAAGGAAGCATGGGTGAGAATCTGCGAGGATACGACATTACTCAAAATTTGGCGATCGCGAACTACAGCCGCCGCCGTTTCATCACAGCTAGATTCGATCGCAAGAATAGTTGGCATTTTAGTTGGTTCTTAGCTTTTAGCGGTTGGCTTTGGGTAGAGCTTTTCCCCCAATTAATAACTTACTTTACAGGATGTGAAGATTGCTTTACCAAGGCGCGATCGCTGATATAGGATCTGAGACTAAGTTCTCAAACTAAAATATCGTTATTTTTGCCTATCTTTAACTAAGGTAAATAAGGTCAGTCTATGAAAAGACTCTTTGGTCTCATTCTCGTAATTAGCTTGTGGTTTGGCGTTAGCCTTGCTGCAACCCCTGCGGCATACGCAGAGTTCTCATTTGATACTTTGACTCCCTGTGCTTCTTCTGAAGCTTTTGTATCTCGTTTACAAACAGAAGTCGATGGTTACAACGATCGCTTGGCAAACTTCGCTGCTGGTAGCGGTCCTGCGGAATACCTCAAAGGTAAAATCGCTCAGACTGAAGCTAGATTTGCTAAGTATGCCGACTCTGGCTTGCTTTGTGGTGAAGATGGCTTACCTCACCTCATCAGCGATGGTCGTCTAGATCGCGCTGGCGAATTCACAATTCCTGCCTTGATGTTTCTATACATCGCGGGCTGGATTGGCTGGGTTGGTCGCGCCTATCTGATTGCCATTCATAAGGATTCGGCAACCGCAATTCAAAAGGAAATTCTCATTGATGTTCCCCTTGCGGTTAAGTGTATGCTAGGTGGCTTTGCTTGGCCCCTTGCGGCGATTAAAGAACTTACCTCTGGCGAACTAGTAGTTCCTGAAAGTGAAGTTACTGTTTCACCTCGCTAATATGCCAAATCAAGTAGTTGGACATAAGTAAACTAAAACCCCAGAGGTTGTTCCGCCCGCGTAGCGGGCGGAACAACCTCTGATGTTAGGTTTTAATTAAGCCGAGCTACTTATCTATAATCTCAAAAAATATTCAATCAAAACTATTCAAAAGGAGAACTCCATTGAAAGGTTTCTTATCCTCTGCCCCTGTTTTAGCTGTTGTCTGGATGACTATCACTGCTGGTGTGCTTATCGAAGCTAATCGCTTGTTTCCCGATATGCTTACATTCCCTCTCTAAAGTCAATTAAAAGAGTGCAATAGCACTCTTTTAAACCAAAGAAAAAGCGGCGCATTGCGCCGCTTTTTCTTTGATTGGCGTTACAGCGCTTTGCGCCAAAATCCAAACCAAGAATAAATTTGAAAGCTTGGCTTCGCCAAGCTTTCAAATTTATTCTTGTGGTTCGTTTGATAGAAAATAGCTGTAACTTGCTGCTGCTTGAGACTTCGCCCTAAAAGCCCAATTGTTTGATGGTGCGGCTCTGCCGCACCATTAAACAATTGGGCTTTAGGCTAACGCCGATCGCTATAAAATTCGGGGCGTAATTCTTGAAGGCGAGTATTGGTGTAATAAAAATTAAGAATACGCTCATAGCTCCATCCCATCCGCGCTAGGTTATAGGAACCTGTTTGGCTCATGCCCACGCCATGTCCCAAACCGCCGCCGATGAATGCGTAACCTGTCAGCACTTGATTATCAAAAATTGGTTCTAATTTGAAGAAAGTGCTATCAGGTCGGTCGAAAGCATCGATGATTTCATCCTTTCTTACCAAGATTTTGCCGATGTCGGTGGTTACTTCTATCTCCAATACGCGACCTGAGGCGGCGCGTTGGGAAACTCGCAGTTCTTTGATTTTATTGAAATTAGTAGTATTGTCGCCAGAAAAGCGAAGGAACTTCTTCAGAGATGTTTGCAATTCTCCTAAACTTCCTTCTTTGCGCCATCTCAAGGTTCTCCAACCGACTTCATTAAATCCATCTTGACGGTCAAGAAATGACTTTAGATTTTTATCATCGGAGATATTTGCTGATCGCTGGTTTTCGGAACGATTCGCCAAATCCAGTACGGATTGCAAATAGGGGCGGGGCGTGCCATCCCAAATATCGTTATAGTTGGCGGTGATGCCGCCTGTGGTTGATGAATAAAGCGCGTCAATCACCCGATCGCCATAGGTCAAAACTAATCCGCGCGTATCCGCGATCGCGCGATCGGCTAGGGCGGTTGTGTCTTCTAAGCCTCGATAGACTTGACATTGAGTATCTGCACAAAGCTGATAATCATCAACTTGAAAGCGATGCAAACTCGCCAATACATAGGTGCGTGCTAAAACTGCTTGCGCTAGCACTGCTGCATAGGGAGCGTTGTAACCAATTTCATGGGGAACAACGCCACGCACATAGGTTTCTAAGGGAACATTATTCACCAGCGTGAAATTTTGATGGGCATTGGTTTGTAACCTCAATGTCCCTGCATAGGGGCGATTAGTAATTTCAGGCTTGTTCTCTTTTTGATAACTGACTTCCACAATTCCTGAGCTACTACTAATATCAAAGCGATCGCGGTTGTATCGAAAATCTCCCGCAATCAATGAAGCAACTGTTCTTTGCGGTAAAATGCGCCGATCCATTTGCACAGTCAAGTTCCCTTGAGCCTTCAAGGTGTAGAACATCAAATATCGCAGCAGAATCGAATCATAAACATCCCGCTTCGCCCAGACTTGCCAGCGTCTCGGCTGAGCAATCTCGGTTTGAATTCCCTTTTCCGCCCAGTGAAAAGCACTAGCCGCAGCATTCTCAAAACTGCGGTGATTACTGAGAACGATTTTTTCCTCAAGAATTGAGGTAGGAATAGTCAGCCTTGCCACTTCCACAACTAAGCGATCGCTACTAATTGTCTGCACAGTTGTGCCATCAGCCGATGGAAAAGATACGGTTAATTTACTGCCTGCGGGTGCTTTTAAGGTCAGTTTATCCTGAGGACTTGCCCCAAAGCGCTGCACAATGCCAATTTTGAGATTAGGATTTATCGCTGACTGGGCTTTGACAGGTTCTCCCACTGTTATCGCGATCGCACAGGTCGCTCCCAATAGAACTTGTAAAAATTGGGGTCGAATCAGTCTGTCAGTTCCCAGCATATTTGGCTCAGTAAAGTTTTTAAAACCAGATTTTTCATGGCGCGGCAAGGCCGCGCCATGAAAAATCTGGTTTTTATTTTACAGCGAAGCCTCATAAGTGAACGCGCAAAAATCGTGCCATTTGTAACGCAAAGCTGCTAAACAATCAGGTAACATTGCATACAGTCAGGATTTACCTGAATTTTAGTAATTACTTACCCTTCACGATGCAACAATTAACACCTAATCCTAGCTTTAGCCTAACCATCCGCGTACAACTCCTCAATCGCGCAGGAATGCTATCTTCAGTTATTCGCGCGTTGGCTGAGGCAGGAGGGAACCTCGGACAGATTGACCTCATTCAGCAGACGCGCAAAATCTCAGTACGCGATATTACTGTAAGTGCCTATAGCACTGAACACATGGATCAACTGATTGCGGTTGTGAAGACAGTTCCCGAAATTCGGGTTTTAGATATTTACGATCGCACGTTCCAAGTGCATCAAGGGGGAAAAATCCATCTCGAAGCAAAAATTGCCGTCAAAGGACAAGACGATCTAGCGATGGTCTATACCCCTGGAGTAGCCCGTGTCTGCATGGCGATCGCCGAAGATAAGCGCAAAGTTTATGACTATACGATCAAGTGCAATACGATTGCCGTGATTACAGACGGAACAGCCGTGTTAGGACTAGGCGACATTGGGCCTGAAGCTGCCATGCCCGTTATGGAAGGGAAAGCGATGTTGTTTAAACAGTTTGCAGGACTGGATGCTTTTCCAATTTGCTTGAATACAAAAGATGTGGATGAAATTGTGGAGACTGTCAAACGTATTTCACCCACTTTTGGAGGCATTAACCTTGAAGATATCAGTTCTCCCCGTTGCTTTGAGATTGAAAGACGACTCAAAGCAGAACTAGATATTCCTGTTTATCATGACGACCAGCATGGTACGGCGATCGTGGTAGTGGCGGCGGCTTTAAATGCCTTTAAAGTTGTCAGCAAACCGATTGACCAAGTACGAATTGTGATGAATGGCGCTGGAGCGGCGGGAATCGCGGTAGCAAGGTTGCTGCGAGAAGCGGGAGTTAAGCGCATTGAAATGTGTGATTCGAGGGGATGCATTAGCAAAGATCGCCCTGACCTGACCCCTGAAAAGTCAGAATTTGCTAGCGATCGCACAGGTTCTCTAGCTGATGTAATCAAAGGCGCCGATATGTTTATCGGTTTGAGCGTTCAAGGGGCGCTGACTCCTGAAATGGTCAGAAGTATGGCTCCTGCACCAATTGTCTTTGCGATGGCTAATCCTAATCCTGAAATTCAGCCCGAACTGGTGGAAAATGATGTGGCGGTGATTGCCACAGGGCGCAGTGACTACGCCAACCAAATCAATAATGTGCTTGCTTTTCCTGGCATTTTTCGGGGGGCGCTGGATGCCAGAGTTACCACAATTACCACGCAAATGAATCTGGGAGCCGCCCAAGCGATCGCTTCTCTAGTCAGTAGCAGTGACCTTGCTCCCGATTTTATTATCCCTTCAGTATTTGATCCCCGCGTTTCCCATGCGGTGGCAGCGGCTGTCCATGCGGTAGCGCGACAACAGGGGTTAGCTAACGCTTAGCGGCAATACAGCGCTTTGCGCCGATGATCAAAAATTTTTCTATACCCCTCAAAGCATAAAAAAAGCGGCGCTTCGCGCCGCTTTTTTTATGCTTGCATCGCAATAAACTCATCGACTAGATTTAAAATCCGTTCAAGATCATTTTTGAGATTAAGGGGATCAACGGGAAATCCGTGGGCAACTCGATTTCTAGTTTCAGTTAAGGCGATCGCCCTTGCAAACTGGTCATCAGATATTTCCGCTTGATCATGCAAGTGATAGATCATCAGCTTAGTGGGCAAGCGGTCGATCGGTAAAAAAGACTGTCTGGCTCTTCTTCGCATTAATACTTCCGCAAAAATCCAGAGGGACAAAAAAGCGGCTTCATGTTCACCAATAGAAATTAATTTAGCGATCTTTTCTTTGCGTTCCAAGATTTGCGGTCGCGTTAATTTTTGATCAGCAATATCTTCCTCCGCGATCGGGGTTGCGTCCTCATCCGTAATTAGTAAAAACCGCCAATTACCATCTTGAGCAATGCTTTTAGAAAGATCACGGTAATAGGAAACATCCAAATCTATGACAGAAGCTTTTAATTCAATTAGCAATCCCCGCGTTTCTGATATTTTCACCATCAAGTCTGGGCGATATCCTGCGATCGCAAAGGGTAGCTCCTGCGGCTGGGAAATAACCTCATAGCCTTCTTGCTTTCCATAGCATTTAACAACTTTTTCAAGCAAATTATTCATATTTAAACCAAGGCAGATTCTTCTATAACTAAAATATTTAGTTGCGAGGCTTCGCCTCGCAACTAAATATTTTTTGGGTTTTTACGCCATGAAATCGCGGGGATCAGTAATATGTCCTGTCAAAGCCGAAGCCGCCGCAGTGTAAGGCGAAGCTAGATAAATCTGGGCTTGCTTGTTTCCCATTCGTCCTGGGAAATTGCGATTGGTAGTAGAAACACAAACCTCAGCTTCATTAACTCGCCCAAAGGTATCCTGTGGTCCGCCCAAGCAACCCGCACAGGAAGGCGAAGCTGGCTCAATACAACCCGCTTGTAGGAAAATCTCTGAGAGGGTTAATCCATCAATTTTCAAGCTAAATAGATCGTTGTAAACTTTCTGAGTCGCAGGCACAAGATAGGTGGGAACCTTCACCTGTTGACCCTTGAGCAGTTTGGCGGCGTGATAAAAGTCTTCAGTTTTACCACCTGTGCAGGAACCGATGTAAACGCGATCAATTTTGACATCTTGCACTTCACGGACAAGGGCGCGATTGTCAGGAGAGTGAGGCTTCGCTACAACTGGCTCTAGCTTGGAAACATCGTAATGCTTGACATAGTAATAGTCAGCATCGGCATCAGCATAAAGCGACTCAAAGGGCTTATCGCTGCGCGATCGCACATAGTCAAAGGTGGTCTGGTCAGGAGCGATTACGGCATTTTTGCCGCCTGCTTCGATCGCCATGTTGCAGATGGTCATCCGCTCTTCCATGGTCATTTTAGCGATCGCCTCACCCTCAATTTGCAAAGCGCGATAGTTAGCCCCACTGACGCTGATATCGCCAATCACTTGCAAAATCAAGTCCTTAGCCAATAAATAAGCAGGCATTTCGCCATCAAAAATGAATCGCATCGTCGCAGGAACTTTGACGAGAAGTTTGCCCGTCCCCAACACAAAAGCCGCATCTGTATTGCCGATGCCCGTGGCAAACTGCCCAAAGGCTCCCGCGTTGCAAGTGTGGGAGTCAGTGCCAAAAAGCACTTCTCCGGGGCGCGTATGCCCTTCTTGAGCGAGGGCAATGTGGCACACACCTTTGTAATCAGGATTGGCTTTAAAGTCAGAAAGATCGGTAATGTCGTAGAAGTATTTAATTTCCTGTTCTTTAGCAAATTCTCGCAAGATATCAATATTGCGATTAGCTCTGGCATCTTTAGTGAAAATATAGTGATCAGGAATCAATACTAATTTTTCTTTGTCCCAAACCTTAGCGTCTTCACCAAATTCGCGCTTAAACACCCCAATCGTTCCTGGTCCACAGACATCATGGGTCATTAGCAGGTCTGCATTCACCCAAATATTTTCGCCAGGGCTAACGTGTGTTTTGCGTGACGCTTTTGCCAAAATCTTTTCGGTGAGTGTCATTCCCATAGTTATGCTGTCCTTTGTGTGATGTGTCCGCAATTGAGGCGGAGATATTCGCTTAAAACTCCTTAATTAAGATTATATCGCAACAACTGAGCATCCATACCCAAAAGAGAGATTGCGCCGCAATCTCTCTTTTGATATATCAAACAAAGAAATTACTGCTCAAGCGAACCAAGAATAATTTTGAAAGCAACGCTTTCAAAATTATTCTTGGTTCGGGTTTAAGCGCAAAGCGCTGTCAAAATCCAGTGATCTTGTAGTTACTGTGAAGGCTGAACAAGTTTCCCAGTAGTAGAGGCTAAGATGATCAGGCAAACTTAGCCAGCGATAGCTGGTGCTATGGAGGACATGACTATGCCTACTGATTTGCCAAAAAGCTTTTTAGAACAATTGCGAGAAATGACGGTCGTAGTTGCCGATACTGGTGACATTCACGCAATCGAACAGGTGAAGCCTATCGATGCCACCACTAACCCATCTTTGATTACGGCGGCAGCGCAGATGCCCCAATATCAAGAAATTGTGGACGAAACCTTGCTAGAAGCAAGAGCCAACCTAGGCAAAGATGCGCCCGCATCTCTAGTTGCATCCCTCGCTTTTGACCGTCTTGCCGTCTCCTTTGGGATCAGAATTTTACAAATTATTCCAGGTAGAGTCTCGACAGAGGTGGATGCGCGGCTGTCCTACGATACGGCTGCAACCCTAGACAAAGCCCATTATTTAATTTCTGAATACGAAACTCATGGCATTTCCCGCGATCGCATTTTGATCAAGATCGCCGCTACTTGGGAAGGAATTAAAGCGGCAGAAGAACTAGAAAAAGAAGGCATCCATTGCAATTTGACCCTGCTATTTGGAATCCATCAAGCGATCGCCTGTGCCGAAGCAGGAGTCAAGCTAATCTCTCCCTTTGTCGGTAGGATTTTGGACTGGTATAAAAAAGACACAGGACGGGATAGCTATCCTGCGACTGAAGATCCTGGGGTTCTCTCGGTAGCCAAAATTTATAACTACTATAAAAAGTTTGGCTATAAGACCGAAATCATGGGAGCTAGTTTCCGCGGCATGGGTGAAATCGTGGAGTTGGCAGGTTGTGATCTGCTCACCATCTCGCCAGCACTGCTAGAGGAGTTACAGCAAACTAAAGGAGAATTAGTGCGTAAGCTCGATCCTGAAGTTGCCGCTCAGTCTGATATTGCCAAAATTGCGATGGACAAGGAGACTTTCCAAACGATGCACGCTAGCGATCGCATGGCTTCCGACAAGCTCGATGAAGGCATCAAGGGATTTTCTAAAGCCCTTGTTGCCTTAGAAGAGTTACTGACCGCAAGATTAACCAAGCTTGAAGAGATTAAACCCACAACTGTATAGACAAGTTAAAAATGGCGCAAAGCACCATTTTTTTAAAAGAGGATCGCGCTTTGCGCGACCCTCTTTTTTAATGTTGTTCCGCCCGCTTCGCGGGCGGAACAACATTCTGGTTTTAGTTTTTAATTAAGCCGAGCTACTTACTCAGATGCAATAAAGAAAGTTGATAGTAATTTTGAGCATGAATAATTGACTCCTGCTGCTGTTCTGGAGATAGCTCTCGCAGCAACTTCGCAGGCACACCCGCTACGACTACACCCGCAGGCACATCCTTCGTCACTACGGCTCCCGCGCCGACAATACTTCCCGCGCCAATTTTCACACCTTCCATAAGGATCGCCCCCATACCAATTAAGCATCCGCGTCCAATCTCAGCGCAATGGATCACCGCCCGATGTCCGATTGTCACATATTCCCCAATTAGTAGGGGCTGATCAGGGTCGCCATGTAAAATTGCCCCATCTTGAATGTTGGTGCAGAAACCAATTTCCATGCGATTAACATCTGCTCGAATCACTGCCTTGTACCAAATATTCACTTGCTTTGCGAGATGGACATCACCGATGATCACTGCATCAGGGGCGATAAATGTGGCGAGAGAGATGTTAGGCATTGGCAATTTTGAGTAAGGTAAATGCATGATTTTGGCAATCTCAGAGACTTGGTTATAAAAACTGATTTTGTGATTTTTAGCGCCTTCTGCGCTAAAAATCACAAAATCAGATACTTTGCTCGCTTATAATAATCACTAAATATTGCCAACCAAGCATTTATGCCACCATCTCCAGCACAGACAGAAGATTTATTACTCTCAGTGCGTAACTTACAGGTCGCTTTTCGGGGGGATGAGAGTCTCGTGTATGCGGTTAAAAATATTTCCTTTGGTTTGGAGCAGGGGCAGACCCTCGGCATTGTCGGCGAATCTGGCTCTGGCAAGTCGGCGACAGCCTTGGCGATCATGGGATTATTGGGAGAATCTGGCAAGATTACTAATGGCGAAGTTCTATTTAGACCTAGTGGTGAAGTTCCCATTGACCTAGTGCGCGTTTCGCCTAAGAAAATGTTGAAATATCGGGGCGATCGCATGGCAATGGTATTTCAGGAGCCGATGACCTCGCTCAACCCTCTCTTTACTTGCGGCTATCAGGTCATTGAGGCAATTCGTTTACATCGACAGGTTTCGCAATCAGAAGCAGAGAAACTCACAATTCAACTATTCGATGAAGTGCAGTTACCAAATCCGCAGCAATTAATTGAGCGCTATCCCCATGAGATTTCGGGCGGTCAGTTACAGCGCGTGATGATTGCGATGGCGATTTCTTGCAATCCGCAATTGATCATTGCCGATGAGCCGACCACAGCATTGGATGTGACGGTGCAGGCGACGATCCTCAAGCTGCTAAAAGAAATTCAGCGATCGCGGGGAATGTCGATGATATTTATTACCCACGACTTGGGGATTTTGGCAGAGATTGCCGATAGTGCGATCGTGATGAATCAAGGAGAGGTTGTCGAATATGGCAATACGCCAGCAATTTTAAAAGCACCACAGCATCCTTATACCAAAGGTTTAATCGCCTGTCGTCCCCAACCTGATCGCCAATTACGACTGCTGCCCACAGTCAGCGATTTCATGGAAATTCAAAATGGACAGATGATCGAAAAAGAACCTAATGCTTCTTATTTGGAAGTTGTTTCATCAGAAGAAATTGCCAACCGTCTTACAGAATTACAAAAACAAGATCCAATTCTATCAGTTCAAGATCTTAGAATTGAGTTCCCAATTCGCAACATCTTAGGTTTAAAGAAGCGTTATTTTGTGGCGGTAAACAATATTAGTTTTGATGTATTTCGCGGTGAAACGTTGGGGTTAGTCGGCGAGTCAGGCTGCGGTAAAACCACCACAGGTCGGGCGATTCTTGGCTTAACTAGTGGCGTAATGGGTTCCGTTAAGTTTGAGGGCAATGAGATTTCTCACCTCAAAGGGGAAGCATTACGCAAGCTACGCTGTGACCTGCAAGTGGTATTTCAAGATCCTTACGGCTCCCTTAATCCGCGCATGAGTGTGGGCGATGCGATCGCCGAACCGCTTCTAGTCCATAGCCATCAAGAGCGTTTCGCTCGCTATCGCCAAGCCGAGTCTAGAAGAGAGAGGGCTGGCTATTTATTGGAAAGAGTGGGCTTAACCAAAAGTGCGATGCGCCGCTATCCCCATGAGTTTTCGGGTGGTCAGCGCCAGCGTATTTGTATCGCTAGAGCCTTGGCGCTTAATCCTAAATTGATCATTGCTGATGAGCCAGTTTCGGCACTGGATGTATCTGTCCAAGCCCAAGTTCTCAATCTTTTAAAAGAATTACAAGCAGAGTTTGGGTTAACCTACATCTTTATTTCTCATGATCTCGGTGTGGTCAAGTTTATGAGCGATCGCATTATGGTCATGAACAAAGGCGAGATCGTGGAGCTAGGTACTGCCGAGTCAATCTACAGCAATCCCCAACAACCCTATACCCAAAAGTTAATCAGTGCGATTCCTAAAGCAATGGTGTCGTAACTACCTACAGTGCTTTGCACTTTTATCGCAGTTTCCAATCAAGCGAACCAATAAAAAAAGAGAACGTATTGCTTCGCAATGCTTTCTCTTTTTTTATTGATTTGGGCTTGAACGCGAAGCGCTGTATCAAGAATTTAGTGCTAAAGATAACTGAACGTTAACTTAGCCTTGATAGGACTTTAACCTGAACTATAGGGTTCCGCCACTATGCTGGAAATGATGACATATCTGAATCAATAGGTGCGAAACCTAACAAGGCTATAAACCAATAGCCTATCCCCCCGCTTGATTCTCGCTATACGTTTGAATAATTGCTAAAGGAGATCGCGATTAAACCTCAAGCAGATTAGCAGAATCACTCAATATATTTCAGTAAAAAAACATCAAAGGAAAGTAACGTGGCTACAGTTTTTATTAACGAAATTCATTACGATAACAACGGTACGGATGTTGGCGAATTTGTCGAGATCGCTGGCGCGGCTGGCACTAATTTAACGGGCTGGACTCTTGTCCTGTACAACGGCAATGGTGGAGCAGCATATAACACCACAGACCTCAGCACGTTCAGTATCGATGATGAAGGTAATGGCTTTGGAGCATTCAGCGTTCCCATCAGTGGAATTCAAAACGGAGCGCCTGATGGTATTGCCTTGGTAAACAATGGTGCGGTTGTGCAATTCCTAAGTTACGAGGGAGTCTTCACTGCTGTCGGTGGTGCCGCAGATGGTCTTACCAGTACTGATATTGGAGTTTCAGAAGCAGGTACTGAAGCAGCAGGTCTGAGTTTACAGCTAACTGGCACTGGCACTGAGTCTGGTAACTTTGTATGGACTGCCCCAAGTGACGATTCTCCTGGAACTATTAATGTAGGTCAAACATTTACTGGTGGTGCGGCTCCAACTATCTCAGGCATCGACCTTTCCAAGTACATCCGTACTGGACTTTTCAACTTGCCTGTGGCAACTACTGGAACCAATTTTCTAGCGAGAGAAGTTTCGGCTGTTACTTACAACAAGGACACCGATACATTGTTTGTGGTCGGCGATGGTGGCACAGCGATCGTGCAAGTGTCAAAGACAGGTGAGTTGATTGACTCAATGCTTCTGACTGATGGAGTAACTAAAGTATTTGCCGATCCAGAAGGGCTTACTTATGTTGGAAATGGTCAATTTGTGATCGCCGATGAGCGAGTCCGTACAGCCAGCCGATTTACCTATGTCCCTAACACAACTCTTACCGCGGCTAATGTCCAGACTGTAAAACTGGGTACGACGATCGGTAATATTGGGATTGAAGGTATTACTTTTGACCCTTTAACAAACGGATTCATCGCAGTTAAAGAAGAGAGTCCCTTGGGAGTTTTTCAAACTGCGATTGACTTTACGTCGTTAACAGCCAGCAATGGTTCACCCACCACTGTTAATTCGACCGACCTCTTCGCTCCAGCTTTGACAGGGCTTTTAGACTTTGCCGATGTTTTTGCCTTCTCGACCCTATCGCCTACAAGCGATAGATTGCTGCTCTTGAGTCAAGCTTCGGGAAAAATCGTTAACATTGATCGCGCTGGGAATATTTCTAGCTCATTAACGATCGTCTCCGAGCCTAGCAATGCATTTTCAGTTCCCGACCAGCAGTTTGAAGGACTCACGGTAGACAAAGACGGAGTTCTTTACGTCACCAGCGAAAATGGCGATATCCCTCAACTTTCGGTCTACAAGCCTTCCGCAGTCGCCAACCAAGCACCTACCGCAGTAGTGCTGAGTAATCAAGTCAATGCGATCGCCGAAAATACCAGTACTACTAACCCACTGAAAGTAGCTGATATCTCTATTACTGATGATGGATTGGGAACAAATACTCTTAGCTTGAGCGGAGCAGATGCCACTTTCTTCGAGATTTCTGGTAGCACATTGTCTATCAAAGCAGGAACTACATTAGACTTTGAAACCAAGACCAGTTTTAGTGTCAATGTTATTGTGGATGATTCCACTATCGGCAATAGTCCCGATGCAACGACTGCCTTTACCTTGTCTGTTACTAATGTAGTTGATGAAACCCCACTTCCAGTCACCAGCTCTACCATCTTCGTGACGGAAGTTGCGCCTTGGAGTAGTGGCAATTCACTTGTCGCCGCTGATTGGTTTGAGCTGACCAACACTGGCACTAGCGCTGTAAATATCGCAGGCTGGAAGGTTGACGATAGCTCGAATCTGTTCGGCTCTGCGGCTCTCTTGAGCGGTATCACCACTATTAATGCTGGCGAATCGGTAATCTTTATTGAAGGTGCAGTTCCTAATCCCGCATTCTTGTTCAATTGGTTTGGCGCGAACCCACCCGCTAATTTAAAGGTGGGGAACTATAGCGGTTCGGGGCTTGGACTAAGCACTAGCGGTGATGCTGTAAATATCTTTAATGCGAATGGCGTGATTCAAGCAAGCGTTACCTTCGGTGCGTCACCTGCCGCCTCGCCATTCACCACCTTTGATAATGCGGCTTTGTTGCAAAATGCGGCGATCGCTACTCAAAGTTCTGTTGGTGTAAATGGTGCTTTCTCAGTTGTTAATAACTTGGCAGTGACAGAAATTGGCTCTCCTGGGCTTATTGCTAACCCAGTTGTACAACCTAGCATCAAGGTTAGCGCAATCCAAGGTGCAAGCCAAGTTTCACCTTTAGTCGGACAAGTTGTATCTGCTGTTGCGGGTATCGTTACCGCCGTTGACTCCAATGGCTTCTATCTCCAAGATCCTAACCCAGACGATAATATCGCCACCTCGGAAGGTATCTTCGTATTTACGAGTAGCGCTCCAACGGTTAAGGTTGGGGATTCGATTACGGTCACAGGCACGGTCAGCGAATTTACTCCTGGGGGAGCTAGCACGGGCAACCTCTCTACTACCCAAATTGGCGGCACTCTCACAATCTCCGTTCTCTCAAGTGGCAATGCTTTACCTGCGGCGACAATTATCGGTGCTGGTGGTCGAGTACCTCCTAATCAAATCATCGACAACGATGGACTTACCTCCTTCGATGCAACCACCGATGGCATTGACTTCTTTGAATCCCTTGAAGGAATGCGCGTCACCGCGAAAAACTTGCAAGCCGTCAGTTCCACTAATAGCTTTGGCGAAATTTATGCAGTTGTCGATAATGGCGCAGGTGCAACAGGATTAAGTCAGCGCGGCACGATTAATATTGCGCCCAATGACTTCAATCCTGAACGTATTCAAATTGACATTGACAATGGTGTATTTAACTTCCCACTTCCCAATGTCAACGTCGGTGCGAAGATTGGCGATGTTACAGGTGTAGTTGGCTACAACTTTGGCAACTTTGAAATCATTCCCACAGAAGCGTTTGGAACCAACCTCATTCCTTCCACACTTCAGCCTGAAGTGACGACACTCACTAAGAGCAGTGACACACTCAAGGTCGCCACTTATAACGTTCTCAACCTTGATCCTAACGATGCCGATGGCGATACTGATATCGCTAATGGAAGGTTTGCTAAGATCGCTCAGCAAATCATCAATAATTTGGGAACACCTGATGTTATCGGTTTGCAAGAAGTTCAAGACAACACTGGCAGTACCAATGATGGTGTAACTAGCGCTAGCTTGACTCTGCAAACCCTCGTTGATGCGATCGCTGCCGCAGGTGGACCAACTTACAAGTTCATTGACAACACTTTTATCGGCAACAACACCAGTGGCGGTCAACCGGGTGCAAATATTCGCACTGCTTTCCTGTATAATGACAGCCGCGTTGGTCTAGTTGAAGGCTCTGTCAAGACAGTTCCTACTTCAGACTTTTCTGCTTTTGCAGGTTCACGCTTACCGATTATTGCCGACTTCACTTTCAACGGCGAAACCGTCACCGTTGTTAGTAATCACTTCTCTTCAAAGGGTGGCAGCCGCCCTCTATTTGGAACGACCCAGCCTTCTGTTGGTGATGAAGCCAATGGCAATGGACAGGAAAATGTGGCAATCAACGGTTCCTTGGATGAGCGCCGTCTCCAAGCCCAAGCCGTCAACAACTATGTTGATAGCGTCTTGGCTGCAAAGCTCAATGCTAACGTGGTTGTGGTGGGCGATTTTAATGAATTTGAATTCATCTCACCCTTAAACATCGTGGCAGGTGGCGCTAACCCAGTGCTAACCAACCTCACCAATGCCCTTCCCGAAAATGAGCGTTACACCTTCATCTTTGGTGGTAATTCTCAATCTATAGATCACATCTTGGTCACTAATAACCTTAGCTCATCGGCACAGGTCGATATTGTCCATGTCAATACTGAGTTTGTGGACAATGCTCAGCGTGCTAGCGATCACGACCCAATTGTTGCCACAATTAAGTTTGCCTCGACTGCACCCACATTAACGCCTGTCGCCACAATAGGCGATGATGTTCTGGATGCTCTTCCTAATCAAGCCTTTGATGGTCGTAAAGACATTTTGTTTACTGGCGCAGGTAATGATCAAGTCGATCTTGGATTTGTGGCTGGATTTGCTGATGCTGGTGATAATCGCATCGACTTAGGCAGTGGCAGCGACATTATCTTTGTCAACAAAAATGATCGCCTATTTGGTGGGTCTGGCAACGATATCTTTGAAGCAACTGATAGCCAAGGTGGTAATCGGATGTCTGGTGGTGCTGGTGATGACACCTTCTTCCTCGGATCAGGCGATCGCGCCCTCGGTGGTGATGGTGTTGACAAGTTCTTCGTTAGCGAAGGCGGCGGCAACTTGCTCGCAGGCGGTGCTGGCGCTGACCAGTTCTGGATCTTCAATGGTGACGTTACTCAATCAGCAAATACAATCACTGATTTCCAAATTGGCACTGATGTAATCGGTTTCCAAAATGCAAGTTTTGGTCTTGCGAGTTTAATTCGCACTGGCAACAACATTGCTGTTCTTGATATGGGAGTCGAGAAAGTAATCGCCACCTTCACAGGTATCAATACCGCTAGCTTGACTGATTCTAGCTTCGTATTTCTGTCAGGTGCAGTTTAGTTAAGTAAGCACAAAGCGCTTACTTAAAACCCAAAGAAAATCTTGAAAGCGCGGCGCAGTCGCGCTTTCAAAACCCAAGAAGCGGGTGGCGGCGCAAAGCGCCGCCACCCGCTTCTTGGGTTCTTATGTTGCCGCGGCAACCCTACGAATAAGCTTCAATCAGTCCATGCTGTAACGCATAGCGAACTAACTCAGTGCGGCTACTCGTACCCGTCTTGCTAAATAGCCGACTCACATACTTCTCCACATTCCGAATTGTTGTCCCCAGTCGCTTGGCAATTTCTTTATTCATTAAACCTTCTACTACAAGTTCGAGAACACTTTGTTCCCTCGGCGTAAATTCAATCTTGATGGGTGGAGGCGTGACATTGATCGCTGGCTTTTGCTTGAGTAAAGCCTTGATTTCCGCAAGCTGACCCGCTAAATCCGTCATCTCGGAAGTGTTGCTATTGGCTGTTACCGCCTGCATGGCACGACGGGCAATCAAATTTTCGGCGATCGCCACTAATTCATCAGGATCAAAAGGCTTGGACAAATAAGCATCACAACCAGCGTTATAGCCATCAATCCGATCTTTAGTCATCCCTTTGGCGGTCAAAAATACTACAGGTAAGTTTAAGAACCTAACATCTTCGCGCATCTGCCTAAGAAATTCATAACCGCTCACCTGCGGCATCATAATGTCGGAAATTACCAGATCAGGCGTAGCTTGTTCCAGCAGTTGCCACGCATCCCTTGCGTTGTTGGCAACTTGCACCGCAAAGCCACTGTCCTCAAGATAGGCTTGCACGGCTTCCCTAAGCCCCGGTTCATCATCCACAAGTAGGATATGTCCTGACATAGCTGTCCTTTATCGAAATATTTTTTACTATACAGTGCTTTGCGCCGCCACTAGGCTTTTGGTGAAAGCACTAAAAAACAAAAAAATGCTGCATGGGCAAAGCCCACACAGCAATTTTTTAGCAACAGCTAAATTTTAATAATCGTCCCGAACTGCAAATGTAATTGTTTGGCGGGTGACTACCTCAATCACCGCATTTGGCTCAATTACTGTTGCCTGTGGTGCGGTGACATTGCCCACTAACACCGAAGCTGCTGCCCCACCAAGAATATCGATAATCTGCACATTGCCGCGCAAAACACCGCCCAGAACTGCACCTGCGGCTCCGCCAATACCAGCATCGGTGAGGATTGCCCCTGCATTAGTCTCACGGGGATCTTTAACATCATTGATCAGAGCAGACTCAGCTTGCAGCTTGACCGTAGCGCCCCGGCTGGTAAACTTCTGAGCAACAAACTTCGAGCCGCCCTCAGCAGGTACAAACTGCCCTTCGATCAATGCCCCTGCGGGAATCAACACCGTGCCATTGCTGGCGGGAATGTCTTGGGCAACCACAAGGCTCGCATCAACGGTTTCACCCTTGTTTATATAGAGCGTATCTTGGCGATTGATCTTGGCGGCGATCGCCTGTCCCGCAGGCAAGCTCAAAGTTGAACGAAAGATCTGGGCAACTCTATTTTGGGGAATCTGGGTTGAGCGTGGCTGCTGCGGATTATGTTCCCTAAGTCTTTGGGAGGCGGAGCTTGGGTTTGCCATTGTTAAGGAAGTCAGTGCGATCGCGATCGCCATGCTCGCCGATGAAACCATTGCGATCGGGTTGCGTTTGGCATTCATACATACCTCTTGAGAATATCAGTAGAGTTCTATTAAGTTAAGACTAGCCATATTTTGCTTTTGTTCCGCTCATGCCTTCCAGTCTTAGCCATTACTCTTTTTAGTTAGGTAACACGTGAGCAAAATGTTTATAAGCAATTAATAACTTGGCAGCATTCTCTAAAACTTTAGGGAAGAACATATGTGATAATTTTATGGTATCAAAACATCGTTTACACAAGATAAACACAATGCAAAAATTCACGTCAGTTTTAGGGATCTGTGTAGTCGCTAGCTCAATATTGTTTTGTTCAAATAATCAAGATGTAGTAGCACAGTCATGTAATTACTTTGCAGGTAAAGCCGCGGGAGGACAAGAAATTAATCTGGACACCTGCTCAATTTCAAGAGCTAGTTATAGAAGTATTGATTTCATTTATTATTTAGGCAACGAAAAAGTTGTCAGTCAGGCGAATTGTGACAATGGAACTTGGACGACTTTCCCCGAAGGACAGGTAAACCGTCCGCAGTCTCAGGCTACCCAAAGAATGCTTAGCTTCGTTTGTAACTCCAGAGCGACAAATTCCAGTGCTAGAAAAGCTTTTGTCTTCGATCCACCTTCAAACGTAAGATCTGAACCAAATGGAAGTGTTCTCTGCTCAATCAAAAATCCCATCTCTATCAATGTCTATGGTTCGATTGGCTCTTGGTACTACACTGATACTTGTGGTGAAACAGGCGTGATTCACTCAAGTCAAATCAGATTTCGATAAACCCGCGATCTTTAGATCCCCATTAAATGATATTTTGAGAAGCGGTTAGCTTTATATTTTTAGTGCAAAAAGCTTTGCTCATGGTTAACTAGCTTTTTAGTTAATTAACTATCAGCCAAGCCCTGAAGAATCAATGTCTTGCAACTATGTTGCACCCATTATTCTGCACACCCATTTCATTGTAAATTTTTTAGAATTTGAGTTAGAGGCTGGAGTAAACAGCAAGCATGGTAACAACCGCAGAGAAAGTATCAGTCGGGCGCATCACCAAGATCATCGGTCCTGTGGTCGATGCTGAATTCCCCAGTGGCAAAGTCCCCGAAATCTATAATGCCGTAATCGTAACGGGTCGTAACTCCGCAGGACAAGACATCAACGTCACCTGTGAAGTTCAACAACTATTAGGCGACAACCAAGTTCGTGCTGTAGCGATGAGTACCACTGACGGCATCGTTAGAGGTATGGATGTTACCGATACAGGCGCAGCCATTAGCGTTCCTGTTGGGCCTAACACCCTTGGTCGTATTTTCAACGTATTGGGCGAGCCTATTGACGAAATGGGTCCCGTTGTCACCGAAGAAAAATTCCCAATTCACCGTCCATCCCCCGCGTTTACATCTTTAGAAACCAAGCCCAGCACCTTTGAAACGGGCATTAAGGTAATTGACCTGCTTGCGCCCTATCGTCGTGGTGGCAAAATTGGTCTGTTTGGTGGTGCTGGTGTTGGTAAAACTGTACTAATCCAAGAATTAATCAACAACATCGCTAAAAAGCACTCTGGTGTGTCGGTGTTTGGTGGTGTGGGCGAACGTACCCGTGAAGGCAATGACCTTTACAACGAAATGAAAGAGTCGGGCGTACTTCAGTACCTCGCTCTCGTTTACGGTCAAATGAACGAGCCACCTGGAGCGCGTATGCGTGTGGGCTTAACTGCCTTGACGATGGCGGAATATTTCCGTGATGTCTCCAAGCAAGACGTATTGTTGTTCATTGACAATATTTTCCGCTTCACTCAAGCTGGCTCTGAAGTATCAGCGCTACTTGGTCGGATGCCCTCGGCTGTAGGTTACCAACCTACTCTTGCAACCGATATGGGTGCTTTGCAAGAACGCATTACTTCGACTACTGAAGGTTCGATTACATCGGTACAAGCAGTTTATGTACCTGCCGATGACTTGACTGACCCCGCTCCTGCGACAACATTTGCCCACCTTGATGCAACCACTGTGTTGTCTCGTGGTTTGGCATCCAAGGGGATTTATCCTGCGGTTGACCCCCTTGATTCTTCTTCAACGATGTTGCAGCCTGGTATCGTCAGCGCCGAGCATTATCGCGTTGCGCGTGGAGTTCAAGCGATTCTTCAGCGCTACAAAGAACTTCAAGATATCATCGCCATTTTGGGACTAGATGAACTCTCTGAAGATGACAAGTTGGCTGTAGCTCGCGCCCGTAAAATCGAGCGTTTCTTGTCCCAGCCCTTCTTCGTTGCCGAAGTATTTACTGGTTCTCCTGGTAAGTATGTCACCCTCGAAGAAAGCATCAGTGGTTTTGATCGCATCCTCAAGGGTGAGCTTGATGATCTTCCTGAGCAAGCTTTCTACCTCGTTGGCAACATCGAAGAAGCGATCGCGAAGGCTGAGAAACTCAAGTCTAAGTAATCTGTTGAGGCGGTAGTTTAGAAAATTTTTGAAAAGCGCAGCTTCGCTGCGCTTTTCAAAAATTTTCTGAGTTTTAATTAAGCGCAAAGCGCTGTAACTGCCTCACAACCTAATAGCTAAAAATTAACTGTTAATTTTAAAAATGACCCTAACTGTAAAAGTAATTTCTCCAGATCAAACAATTCTGGATACTGTCGCAGAGGAAGTGATTTTACCTAGTTCCACTGGGCAATTAGGTATCTTGACCGATCACGCTCCTTTGATTTCGGCACTAGAAACAGGTGTATTGCGTTTTCGTAAAGACAAGGCTTGGGCAGCGATCGCTCTTACAGGTGGTTTTGCTGAAGTCGAGGAAAACGAAGTCACCGTTTTGGTACGCAGTGGCGAATTGGGCAGCACTATCAATCCTGAAGAAGCACGTAAGAAACTTGAATCGGCTGAGAAAGCTTTGGCTAGTATTAAGGCTGAAGATAAGCAAGGCAAGATTCAAGCGGAACAAGCTTTGCGAACTGCTCGCGCTAGAGTGCAAGCAACTACTTCTATTTAGTTTATTGAAAGAAAGAAAGCGTTTCAAAGCAACGCTTTCTTTCTTTTTGATTAATGGCGGCGCATCGCGCCGCCATTAATCTTTCATTTGATCGAATTTTTTGTTGAAGCGTTTTTTTGCTTGGTCATAAACTTCTACCGTAATCGGGGAGAAATTATTTTCTAGGGCAAAAGTTTCGATTTTTTTGCGGGCAAAAGGACGGACAAAAAAGGGAATATCTTTAAGCTTCGCCTCCGCTTCCGCCGTCCATACAATCTTTTCACTCATTGATTTTTAGGTTTTAATTTGTGTTTACAGCCTATTACAAAAGAATGTTCCGCCTGCGTAGCAAGCGGAACATTCTTTTGCTTTTTAACTACTTTTTAACTACTTTTTAACTACATTGTTGTGCAAGAAAATCCTCTCGAAGCCAACCTCTCGTACCGCTTGGCTCATATTCTACATAATACCAAGTATAACCTTCACCATCTTCGCGGCTGATCCTATTGCCAGAGGCATTATTCAACATATTGACATACTGCCCCACCAGCAAATATGAGGGGCTTCTGTATTCAGTCCCCGCCCCATCCCTTAGGTTAACTCGCGTCCCCCTTTCTCTTCCGATAATTCGCACATTGCAATCACTCAAATATCTGGCGTCTGCACTTGGAGTGAAGAACGTGAATAGGGTGAGGATTGGCGCGATCGCGGCTATGACGATATTTTGAATTTTCATAAAAAACAAATCGATTAATCTGAAGCAACATAATTTAATTTTACCCAGTTATGGCTATAGCCAATCTTGTGAGAATATAAAACCTAAAAAGCGAGTGGCGGCGCTTCGCGCCGCCACT
>MNZA01000198.1 GCA_001873375.1 Oscillatoriales cyanobacterium CG2_30_44_21 | reverse complement strand
TAGCGGGCGGAACCACCTTCTTGGTTTTAATTATGTTGAGCTACTTACTAGACTTTACAGTCAGATTCTAGTTCCTGTATTTTGGCAAATACGCTACTCAGAGACTTGTGCGGCTAAATGTATCAAGATTGATATCATAATCTTGATTTTTATGATGGCGCTATCTAAAGAAGCTTGATATCAAATATCATGGTTAAAGAACACATCATCAGTCTCTAGTAGAAATGAACAGTAGTACTTGGAAATATTTGGTCGTCTCATCATGAACAAGCTTCAAGAACCTCAAAAAATTGGTTGTGCAGAATGTGCGAAGGGGGCGGGATTAGATTTTGAATTCACTATGGCATTTCAGCCAATTATTAATACCAGCACTAAACAGGTATTTGCTCAAGAAGCGCTAGTCAGAGGGATGCATCAAGAACCAGCTAGTGAAATATTGGGCAGAATCAATGATCAAAATCGGTATCGGTTTGACCAAGCCTGTCGAGTCAAGGCGGTGCAGCTAGGAGCCAAACTGAATATTAGTTCTTACATCAGTATTAACTTCTTGCCCAATGCTGTTTACAATCCAGAGCTTTGTATTCGCACCACGATTGAGGCAGCTGAAGCCTATGGCTTTCCCATTGATCGGATTATTTTTGAGATTACGGAAGGCGAAAAAATAACTGATCAGGCTCATCTACGCCAGATTATTCAGTACTATCGCCAGAAAGGTTTTCTGACGGCGATCGATGATTTTGGGGCTGGCTACTCAGGGCTAAATCTACTAGCCGATATTCAAACCGATCTCGTCAAGCTAGATATGGGGCTAATCAGAGATATCGATCAAAACAAAAATCGTAGGGCGATCGTGCGAGGAATTTCGCAAGTATGTAATGAGCTAAATATTATAGTGATTGCTGAAGGTGTGGAAACCTATGATGAGTTGAGTGTCCTTCAGTCCTTTGGGATCGAGTTGTTTCAGGGCTATTATTTTGCGAAGCCCATGTTTCAAAATTTAGCAACGATTAATAACTTATAAATCTATAAAAGCGCGGCTCCGCCGCGCTTTTATAGATTTATCCGTAAAGATGATGTGGCTGTAGCCAGTCTTTTTAGCACACAAAACCCAAGAAGTGAGCGCCGCCGCTCACTTCTTGGGTTTTCAGGTAACTATGGGTATAAAAGTGTTGCTTAGCAACGCTTTTATACCAAACAAATCCTAGATATCACTCTATATGTAGATGACGATCCCATCGGGGGAGCATAGTGTGAGTTACGATGTCTTCCTATTACTCAGGTATTAATCATGATCCATCAATTAGCAACTCGCTTAGGTGTGTCGTGTGTATTGCTTCTAACACTGCCTCTGGCAACTGATGAAATTGTTAAGTACACCCAAGCTCCTCATATCTTTTCGGGTATCGGCGCGATCGCATCTTGTGTGGGAGCTTGTATTCCCGTTTTAAGCTTATTCCGTAATTCTGAATAGATTTTTTTAATGACTTTTCATCACGCCCAACGTCCCACCACGATCCGCATATTGCCGTCTTCCAATAGCTCTTGATTCTCAACCGTAAATCCTTGCTCGCTAGCACTCTGCAAAACCACCCTAGTCGCATATTGTTGAAGCACCTCACCAAGAAAATCATCAACATTCAGCGCTAGTCCCCACATATCTGCCACTAGTTCATAGCGATCGCCAATCTTCCGAAAGCCAATGTCATAGCCATTAGGCATGGGGATTACATACTCAGCTTTGTCAGTGTTGCCTAAGTAGCCGCGTACTAAAGTGTTTTCGGTAACTGGATAGCCTAGAGATTCTAGGGCCTGTTTCAGCAAGTCACCGTTTTTGATTTCAATGGCGATCGCGGTGAAATGGGACATAGCAATTAACCCAAATAAAATAACTCTGATCAAAGTGGCGGCGCATAGCGCCGCCACTTTGATATTGTATAGATTTTCAAATAAAGAAATGGCGTAGCCATTTCTTTATTTGGTATCAATCGTAAATTTACGCAATTCTTGCAGTAACTTTTCATCATTGGAGGCAGTTCTTGCGCCAGACTCGGCTGCCCATTGCTTGAGGGACTCAATCTGCTGCGAGGCGATCGCGGCTAGAGGGACAGTTTCCTCGATCGCCCCGATGATATCTTCGGTCGTAAAGTCTTGACGATTGCCCACCGTGCCGCGCCCAAAGGCTCGATGGATGCCGTCAATAATTGCCTGTTCGATCTCAGCGCCACTAAAATTATTGGTATGTCTAGCGAGAAGTGCTAGATCAAAATCTCGTAAGCGGCTAGGACGCAGTTTTTGTAAATGGACTTTAAATATTTCTTGTCGTTCTGACTCTGTGGGCAAATTCAAAAAGAAAATCTCATCAAACCTTCCCTTTCGCATCAACTCCGCAGGCAAAATCCTGACATTGTTAGCAGTTGCGACAATAAAAACAGGGGTGTTTTTTTCCTGCATCCATGTGATCAATGTGCCTAAGACGCGCCGACTTGCCCCAGAGTCGCCATCGCTAGCGCCATTGACATTACCAAAGGCTTTGTCGATTTCATCAATCCACAGTACGCAGGGAGCCGTAGCTTCGGCGAGTTGGATCATTTGGCGCATTCGGCTTTCACTCTCGCCCACATAACTGCCAAATAACCGCCCCATATCCAAGCGCAACAGTGGCAGTCGCCATTCATTGGCGATCGTTTTGGCAGAGAGAGATTTGCCTGTGCCTTGAATCCCAACTAGCAGGACTCCTTTGGGCGTGGGAATGCCATATCTTTTGGCTTCTTCCGTAAAAGCATCACAGCGAATCCTGACCCAGCGCTTGAGGTTATCCAGCCCGCCGACATTTTTGAGAGATTCATTAACCGTAAAAAATTCTAGAATGCCCGTTTGTCGAATCGCTTGCTGCTTTTCGGCAAGGACAGCATCAATATCAGCATCGTTAACTTGTTCTTTTTCAGCGATCGCTTTGGCTAGCACTCTTTGGATGCGAGTACGGCTTAGTCCTTGGCAAGCCTTGACCAATTGCTCCCAAGCAAGAGCAGAGAGATTGAGTTTTTGCGGTGAAATCTTTTGTTGGATTAAGTAACCAATTTCAGCAATCGCGGGTAATGGGAAGTCAATCGCGGTGATTTCTTCAGTTAGCTCGGGCGGAATTTCTAGAATATGGCTAGTTAAAACAATCGTGCGGCGATCGCGTTTTAAGTCTCGCGCTAAGTTTTTTAACTCGCGAATAATCGCAATATGGCGATCGTGGTGGGGATGTTTGAGAATTGGATGCAGATCCCGCAGCACATAAATAACGCTATCACTCTCTGCGGTTGCCTTATCTCTTTGAGCAATCCTTGACAATGCCGCCATCACTGAACCTTTATCCGATTGGTTATCACTCCAACCTCGCGCCACATCCCAAAATAAAATTCGCCGCACAGGGTTAGCTTGCAAAGCGACTTCTATCAAAATTTCTTCGACAGGTTCTTCTTCGGCTGTAACTACATACAGCAGTGGATATTTCGCCCGAAGCAGCAAGTCAAACTGTTCGATCAAAGCTTTGTAAACTTTGATTTTGCTGGATATTGGTAGAGAAATCTGAGGTGATTCTGGCAGCATAGCTTTTACCGCCCGCGAAGCGGGGGGAGTAGTACAGAGAAATGTTGGGAAGCGGCGCGGAGCGCCGCTTCCCAACAT
>MNZA01000210.1 GCA_001873375.1 Oscillatoriales cyanobacterium CG2_30_44_21 | reverse complement strand
GGTTTGGCAATACTCTTGCGGGGCTGAGATGTTTGGGGCTTCGCGGCTGGCTTACTCGTTGCCGATGACCTTGGCGAGTTGTACTCTCTCCTTGGCTGATGCTTTTGTTGTCGCCCGACTTGAATGGGTTCAGGCTTAGCACGCGGATCTGGTTCAAACCCTGCGATTACTTCTTGAGGTAGCGATCGCTTGATCAACTTTTCGATATCGGCGAGAAACTTGCGCTCATCCACACAGACCAGCGACAGCGCCTCACCAGCCGAGCCAGCCCGTCCTGTGCGTCCGATGCGATGCACATAGTCCTCTGGCACATTGGGCAGCTCGTAGTTGACCACATGGGGCAGTTCACTAATATCCAGCCCCCGCGCCGCGATGTCCGTGGCGACTAGCACTTGCAAGCTGCCATCTTTAAATTTACCGAGCGCACGGGTACGCGCCGCTTGGCTCTTGTTGCCATGAATTGCCATCGCCACAATGTCGTCTTGGTGCAACTGCTTAACAAGGCGATCAGCTCCATGTTTGGTGCGAGTAAATACCAGTACTTGATACCAATTGTGAGTCTTGATCAAATGGGTCAACAAATCTCGCTTGCGATCGCGATCGACAGGCAACACTCGCTGCGTGACCAGATCAGAAGTAGCATTTTGGCTAGCAACTTGCACCATCACAGGGCGATCGAGCAAAGTATTAGCAAAAGCTTTGATTTCATCAGAAAAAGTTGCTGAAAATAATAGATTTTGGCGAGATTTAGGCAGTAGAGACAAAATGCGGCGAATATCACGAATAAAGCCCATGTCTAACATCCGATCAGCTTCATCAAGCACCAAGATCTCTACCTGAGACAGATCCAAACGTCCCTGCTGCACATGATCCAAAAGCCGCCCTGGAGTCGCCACCAAGATTTCCACACCGCCACGCAGTCGATTAATTTGGGGATTAATATTCACACCACCAAAAATAACCATCGAGGTCAGAGGTAGATACTTGCCGTAAATTTGCACACTCTCCTCGACTTGGGCAGCGAGTTCACGGGTGGGCGTGAGGATCAAGGCGCGAATGGGGATTTTGCCAGTAGGCGATCGCTTGACCACTTTATCCGACAGCTTTTGCAAGATCGGTAATGTAAAGCCAGCAGTTTTGCCAGTACCAGTCTGAGCCGCTGCTAATAAGTCACGTCCTGACAGCACCACTGGGATCGCCTGTGCTTGAATTGGGGTGGGGCTGGTATAGCCGCGGGTAGTCAAGGCACGAACTATTTGAGCAGACAAACCAAGGACTGCAAAATCAGTTACAGAAGAAGACATAAAACTCCAGATTTTTCAATTTTTTAGGCAATTAATTCAGTCCGTCGCTACTAAATCTGCGATTTTTTAACCGTACCAATCCTCAGAGTTTTACAAAACTTCCAAGAATCTAAAACCTTACCCAGTGGGATTTTAAAGCTTCAAAAAAGACAAAGCCATTTTTGAAATTGGTGCTAGACAGGCTAGAGACAGAATTTGTGATGAGGTGTTAAGCGTATCAAGAACTGGGAGAAGACACTAAACTTATAAACACTTACGCAATTATACATCAGCATCGCTTTAGCCGATTGCTTCTGAGTCCAGAGAAATTTTTGAAAGTATGGCGGAGCCATGCTTTCAAAAAATTCTCTGGATTTTAATCAAGCGCAAAGCGCTATAATTTGCCTGTCTATGAAGTTACCGAAATAACCAAACTTGAAGAGAAATAAATGGTCAACATTGGTTATCATGCTGCTAAAGTCGAAGGCAATTTACTCAGGTTGATATATAGGGTAAGCACCTCATTCATTGCTAGGTTGCCGATTAAGCAGTCTCGACAAGTTCCCATCAAAGTTTATGCCCTATCCTGTGAACGTGACCTGCCCGAACAAGTCGCCAGTCTTCGTTCTTTTTTAAAGTATGTGGGCATTCCTAGCCAGTTCACCATCATGTCGGATGGCAGCTATACCCAAGCTAGCATCGACTTACTTCAGCGCATTCACCCCTGCGTAGATGTGCAGCTCTTAACCAAATTCCAAAAAGAAGATTTACCTGACTCGGTATATGCCTACGCTGCAAAGCAAGCCATGGGAAAAAAGCTTGCTGCCTTGATGTCAATTCCCATCAATGGCGCAACTCTCTATACGGACTCAGATATTTTATTCTTTCAAGGAGGTTCCGATTTAGCTGATTTAGCAGAATCAAAAGATGCTCACACTTACTATTTACCCGATTGTAAAAACTCTCTTGATTCGAGATTAATCTATGAAGAGATAGAACAACAAGAGCCAATTAATGCGGGATTTATCCTGTTTAAAAGTGAGTTAAATTGGCAAGAAACGGTGCAGAGATTGTCAGAATTAAAGGAACCGCCCAACTATTTTTCGGAACAAACAATTGTTAATTTGACGATTAAACGCAATCAAGGAATTGCCCTCGATCGCCACAAATACATCATGAATGTCGATGATCAATTCATTTATCCTGACCAGTTCGCCAGCAAAAAAATAGCGATGCGACATTATGTAAATGATGTCAGACATAAATTTTGGCTATCAGTATTTTTCAAAGCTTAATCTTTAATTTGGTATTACAGAGTGATATTGGGAAGCGGCTCTCTGCGCCGCTTCCCATAGTTTATATCGGCTTTGACTAAGCGCTATAACTAGCTAAAACCAGAGGTTGTTCCGCCCGCTACGCGGGCGGAACAACCTCTGGTTTTAGTTTTTTAGTTTACTTGTGCCTAGCTACTTATTAAGAATTGAAATACAAAAAATTATGGAAACGAAACCACCAACTCCTCCATTTACTTTAGAAACTGCAACTCTGAAAGTAAGAGCTGCGGAAGATGCTTGGAATACGCGCAATCCCGATCGCGTTGCTTTGGCATATACCGAAAATCTCCAATGGCGCAATCGAGCAGAATTTTTTAGTGGTCGAGATTCAATCAGGGAATTTCTGAAGCGTAAATGGGCAAAAGAGCTTGATTATCGCTTAATCAAAGAGTTCTGGGCTTTTACAGACAATCGGATCGCGGTCAGGTTTGCCTACGAATGGCACGATGATAGTGGCAATTGGTATCGTGCCTTATGGCAATGAAAACTGGGAGTTCGATCAGTATGGCTTCATGGCGAGGCGGACTGCAAGTATTAATGATTTGGCGATCGCCGAGAGTGAGAGAAAATACTTTTGGGAATTAGGAATCAGACCATCCTATCGGATTTGGGGCTGTGATTACAGACTCTTGAGAGTTTTCAAACAAGGAAATGGCTACGCCATTTCCTTGTTTGGTATTAAGTAATAGCTTCGCGCTGTACATCTGGCTTTCTTTGGGTTTCAAGTCAGCGCAAAGCGCTGTAACAATAATCTTTTGGCGGGAAGGGAGTAGGGAATGTTTAACAAAATAAAAAATAATTTTTGGACTTTCATGCTCAAAGTTACTGAAGATTGTGAGAATATGATTCCTTTATTTCCATAAAAGCTATACAATTTTAAATGGCTAAGCTGTAGCTGCTTACCGCATAAGTATCAATGGAGGTAATTGAAGCCATTGGCGAGTCAGCAAGAAGAAAAACAGGATCAAAACCTTAACCTGATCAATCGCCTCAAAAAATTTGTTAACCAATCTGCTAATATGCTGAATTTAGAAGAAGATGTGGTGACAGATAGGGGCATGACGCAAATTATTAAGTCGGCGGTGATGGTAATTGGTGGTGGAGAGGACAAGGTTCAAGACCGCAAGATACTCAAAGCCTTTGTCGAAAATTCTGGTGGTTCTCAAGCTCGCATCGCGATCATTCCTTGTGCATCGCGGGAGCCAGATATCATTGGCAGAATTTATCATGACATTTTCTCGGAGCTGGGCGCGATCGCGGTCGAGGTTTTAGACATTCGCGAACGTCCTAAGCATGAATATACCGAAGCTGAAGCGTTGGTCGATAAATTTACAGGCATATTTATGACAGGTGGCGATCAGTTGCGTCTGTGCGGTCTAATTGCGGACACGCCCTTTGCTATTATGATCGCTAAGCGAATTGAAGAGCGCCGTCTAGTTTTGGCTGGCACAAGTGCCGGCGCGGCTGCCATGGGCTATCACATGATTTCGGGTGGTGGTAGCGGTGAGTCTCCCCATAAGGAGCTAGTCAATATGAGTACAGGTTTGAGCATATTGCCTGAAATTATTGTTGACCAGCATTTTCACAATCGCAATCGGATGGCGCGTCTAATGACGGCGATCGCGGCTCATCCTGACAAGATCGGCATTGGCATTGATGAGGATACAGTGGCAATTTTTGAGCCAAACCACACAATGCGAGTAATCGGACGTGGCACGGTTACGGTTGTTGATCCTGGGGAGGTTTCCTACAGCAATCAGCTATGGGTTAGCGGATCAGCGCCTTTAACTATTCACAATCTGCGGGTACATATTCTAGCGGCTGGTTGTAAATATCACCTTCTCAAGCGTATACCCATTAGTCCTTCAGTGTAAGGGCTGTACCATAAACGATAGCGGCGCTATCATTTATGGCAATTACCGATTAAGCAAGTCACAAGAAAAAATCTAGAAACCTTGCATCGCAAGGTTTCTAGATTTTTCTTTATTTGGTAAGTACCTCGTCACAATTAAATATAAAGCCCAAAAGTGATGATTTGCCCGCTTCGCGGGCAAATCATCACTTTTGGGTTGGGATAAAGTAAAGCCGTTATTTTTGAGAAATAACACTGCTACTCGCATAATTTAAACCTTTGTACTTTCGGCGGACAAAGCGTAAAAAAGTGAGCCATTTTTGGGCAGGGTAGTCGAAAAATGAAAATATATCCCCGTATGCCTCAAAAGCATTTTGATGATGCAGCCAATGTCTTTCGGGCGTAGTAATAAATAGTAGATCACACCAAGTTTTAAATGGCTCTGGAGTCCTCCATTCAAGGATTGAAACGTGCCTCCAGACAACATGAATTTCACCCAAAATAATGCCAGCTATAGTACCTACTGCCGACAACTGCCACAGCCAAGGGGTAAAGATAAAGTAAGGAATAGCCCCGAGAATGCCATCAAGCAGGACAAGCGGATTTTTGGTAAGCACTGCGTAATGTAGAAAGCTGCGATTTTTACCATGATGGACGATCGTATGAAATTTCCCAAAGACGTGTTCAGGGACGTGATACAGAAATGTTGAGAAGAAGTCTCCTAGCAGCAGTAGCAGGATTATGGTGGCGATCGCTTTGATTACTTCTAAAATCATCTCTGATATAACTTCCAACTTAAACCCTCACAACTTTGACGACAGGTAGTTGCGATCAAATGCTAATCTCCCTAATTCTTGAGTGATACCAAATAAAGAAATGGCTACGCCATTTCTTTATTTAAGAACCCTTACTGGGTTTGGTTTTCAATTCACAAAAGTGTGACTACACTTTTGTGAATTGGTATTACTTATGCCTAGCTACTTAATTTTCTTGGAAGGTGAAATGGAAACTGGTTCCTGCTTCTGTCGATACATCGAAGCTAGCTCGCAACTGTTGCGCTAAAATCTTCACTAGCCGTAAACCTAGCGAATCAGTCTCTCTAGAATCAATATTCTTAGGGATGCCAATTCCATCATCTTGAATAATTAAATGCAGATTTTGATCGATCGCCGACTTTTGCAAAATTACTTCAATTAAGCCATTCGGGCGATCAGGGAAGGCGTGCTTAAAGCAATTAGTCAGCAGTTCATTTACAATCAATCCCAAGGAAATTGCTGTATCTATATTTAAAATAATGGGATTGACATCTAACTTTAATTGCACCTGCTCCGAATTAAAGTTAGTAGAACTATAGAGATTTGTGGTTAAGCGATGCAAGTATTCGCAAAAGTCAACTTTACCCATGTCATGGGACTGGTAAAGCTGCTCATGAATCAGAGCCATAGTGTGAATACGGCGCTGGCTATCCAAAAGTAATCGCAGCGCTTGATCGTCATGGACATAGCGGGCTTGCATTGATAGCAAACTATCAATCACACTCAAATTATTTTTAACGCGATGATGGACTTCTCTGATTAAGACTTCCTTCTCAACCAAAGAAGCTTGCAGTCGAGTTTCCACTTCTTTCAACTTGGTAATGTCAGAAGCGCAACCAATGGTTTGCTTGATCGTACCGTCAGGGTTGCGTAAGAAACCAGTTTCTTGGCTATAAAACCACTTGCAATCACCTTCTGCATCAATCATCCGATACTCGATCACAAATAAATCTGAGGTCTGGCTATGCCGAATCTGTTGATAATGTTCCATAACCTTAAATAGATCATGGGGATGAACAACATTTTTGAGAAGGAACCGATCCATGCTCTGAATTTGCTGTGGTGTATAACCGAGGATACTTGTGATTGATTGATTACAGTAAATATTACGATATTCTTCAATGTCGAAGATATAAAGAATACTGGGGGTTGTATCCGCAATTCTCTGGATAAATTGTTGGCTTTCTTTGAGTGCTATTTCAGCTTCCTTGCGGGTTAAGGCGATCGCCACATAGGTAATAATCGTTTGAGTTAATTGAATTTCTTCTGCGGTAAAGTGCCTTGGCGAATCAAAATAAGCAATTATATCGCCGAGATTTCTATTTTCATATTCCAAGGGAAATCTAGCGATCGCGCCGATCTTCTCATCGAGCAGAAACTTTTGTAAATTGCGATCGCTGGGTAAAGCGGCACAGTTAGGGAATAGAGAAGTTTTTAACTTAATCTCATCCTTAAATCGATAAAAGAAATCTTTGACTAACCGCTTGTAGCGATCGCTAATGCCAATGGATTCTTGATATTTCAAACGATGCCGATGATCGACAACTACGACTGCGGCTCGAGAAGTATGTAAAGCTGGACAAATTCCATTTAAAGCAATTTGATAAATCTCATTGATCGTTTGCGCCGCATTCAAAGCAGAGACAAAATCGTACATTAACCGCAATCTCGTCAATTGCAGGTTAAGTCGATCTTCGGTTATCTGCTGATCGGCGATCGTTTGTACCAGATTTAAGTTGACTTCTTGAAGCTGTGTCCCGACTTTAGGTGTCATACTCGCCTCCAACGATCGCGTTTTTGATTCGCAAACTCGGTGATGCACACCCCACCGCCAAGCCACTTTGTCCACCCTTGCCACAGCCGCCTGACTCATCCCAAAAGAAATCATTACCGATCGCCTCGATATCCTTGAGAGTCTCAAACACATTTCCCGAAAGCGTCACATCTTTGACAGGCTCCGCGACTTTGCCATCACGGATCATCCAAGCTTCCCCAGCCGTAAACGTAAACATCTCGCCATTGGTCATCCCGCCTTGCCAGTTTTTGGCATAAACACCAAGGGGAATATCGTCAAATAAATCAGCAACGGGAGTCTTGCCGCGCTCGATCCAAGTATTGGTCATCCTGACAATGGGCGGATAGTGGTAGTCCAAGCATCGCGCATTGCCTGTAACTTTTTCGCCCAGTTTCCCCGCCGTCTCTCGAGAATGCAGCCTCCCGACTAATACCCCATCGGCTATTAATTGGGTGGTCGTTGCAGGCACACCTTCATCATCATAGGCATAGCTACCGCGATGATCCGCAGGAGCCGCGCCATCAAATATCTGAAGCTCTTTCGAGCCAAATTTACGACCGATGCTCATCGTTTCCAGCATATCGGGGTTTTCATAGAGCATATCGGCTTCCGACAGATGCCCAAAGGCTTCATGAACAAATAGCCCTGCCAAAATCGGATCAATCACCACGGTGTAAGTTCCCCCCTGCACAGTGGGCAAATTCAGCGCTTTAACCGCCCGTTGCGCCGCGCCAATCACATGATTATCTAAATTAAGTAAGTCCTCATAAGCACGGCGGGAACCAAAGGTTTCTCGCCCTGTCTGCACCATATCGCCCGATCGCGCTGTAGCCGCACAGCGCAATTCCCAATCCGCCCATTCCTGCTCGATCAGCGTCCCTTCAGAATTAGCAAATATAATTTGCTGCGTGCAGTCACCATAGCGCACCGCCGTACTGACCACCTGCGGCGAAACCGATCGCAATATTTCCGTATATTGAGCGCACAAATTTTTCTTAGCAATCAATTCCACTTGTGGCACATCTGCCAAACGAATTTGAGCTTGCACTGGGGCAACCTCAGCCAATATTGTTTTTTCATTGCCGACCCACTTTGCCGCCGCGATCGCCTCTTGTATTTTTGATTCTAGATTTTGCAAATTATTAAAGCTAGCAAAACCCCACCCCCCAAGGTGACAAACGCGAACCTGTCCGCCCATCGACATCCCCGTACTCAGGGTTTCAACTTTACCACTGCGTAAAAAAATATCCGCCCCATGCGATCGCTCTACCCGAATCGCTAAAAAGTCAACATTCGCCTTGTATTTATTAATTAATTCCGCAATCTGATCTTTGAATTGCCAAGGCATAATTCCTAACCTTCAACCAATATTTAGATTTATTTTATAGTATAAAATCGGAAAAAGCTAAAAGCATCGCTTCGCGATGCTTTTAGCTTTTTCCGATTTTGTGGTGGCGCGGCGAAGCCGCGCCACAATGATTTTTCAAAATCGCAGATTTCCTCTAATTCTCAAATCCACATCATCGGAACCAAAACCCAACTGAGCTTCAATGGAAGCTGGACTTTGAGGAATTAAATATCTCACTAACAGTCCGTAATTTGACTCCGTAACCCGATTCTCAAAACCTTGGTTTACCTCACGAAAGTTCTTATAAAACAAACCTGTAGACCAACTGGAATCAAGGGCTTGAGTTGCCTCAACTGACCAAATCAAATTACTACGTTCCAATTCAAAACTAGAACGGAACCGCAAACTACCAAGATTGAGGCTACTCTGCAAAAAGCCAACCGTTCTAATACTGTCTTTTTGGTCAATGACTAACAGCCCTGGCGTAACTGAAAAATTCAGATTGGGGATCTGTCGGGCAAATGTATAGGAGAAGTTTAAAAAAGAAGCATTATTGGGATTAACGGAACTATTCCAAGACAGCCTGAACACTGGAGACTGGGTATTAATGGCAGCAACTGTATTTCCTTCACCTAGTTCCACATTGCTGATACTCCAAGCAAGAATAGCATTCAAAAAAGCGCCAAATGCTGGTTCCGCAGTACCCAAACTATTATTAGAAACATTGCCCGCCGTGTCTGGGGCAACATTAAACCACAAACCTGACGAAACCGAATAGTTGAAGTTGTCAGAAGAACCAGTCCAAGCCGCTTCGATGCTGGGTAAAGAGATACTGCCTTGATAGCTAGAAAGACTGCCGCTCTCGCGATCGCGCCGCCGTAGTTCAATTCGATCAAAGGCGATCGCCAACCGATTAATACCAATCGGAAGCGTGGTAAAGTCAGGAGCCGTTGAGTCGATAGAATTGACAAACTGACGACCATCGGGAGCCGTCAAAACAATTTCCGACGCAAAGGACTCGTTAGCTGGCAAAAAGCCCGTCTCATCGACAGGGATCTGTGAGCCGATAAATGTCAATGGTCCAAATCGATCCACCGCAGTTCGCAAATTAGAGACAATCGTATCTCCTTGAGTTCTCGTCTGTTGTCGATCCAAAAACTGGACAAGTCGCCGATACAAACCAGTTCTGACCTGCAATAAACCAGACTCGCTAGGCGTGATATTGCTATCAAAAGTCAAATTTCCAGATATTTGTTCTAAACCGCTAGAAAGAGAACTATAGAGCAGACTAGAATTTAGGCGTTGATTGATCTGTTGTCTCTGGATACCAGTGGCAGCCGTGGCAAGGGGCGTAAATTTGGCATTTTTGTTAAGCACCCCTTGATCTCGCGCTTCCTTGGCTTCATCCACTTGAGCTTGCAAATTTTGCGGATCTAAGGCTAAAAAAGTGCCGCCAAGCAGCATTCCCAAAGTGTTGTTGACACTTTGGGAAGAGTTAATCTTCCCTTTGTCAAAGGAATAGCTAATCGAAGCGCCTAAGTTAACAAATCGATTGTGGTAAGTCGCCTTTACTTCCTTAGGATCATAGGTTATCAAAGTCTGATTGACAGGACGACTTACAAATAATCGCTGCCATGTACTGTTGTCCTGTCGCAATCTTGTGGTTATTTCAGGAGTTCGCTCACCAAGGTCTGACCAAAATAAAGAATTAAGATAATAAAAAGCCTTCTCATCGCGATCCAAATCGCGGCGTGTGAGTACCTGATACAGGTCGGAATTATCGAATTTATCGGGCTGTAAAATTTTCAACCCTGGGAAAGAAGAGAACCCTTCCAGATTGTTGTTACTAGAGCTAGTCCCAAAAGATAAGCCAAGAGCTGCTAAACCAGCCTCAGAGACCACTGAATCTTCTTGAAACGCAATCCGACCATTATCAAATAGCGGCTGAATGTTTACGGTCGGAAAGCCTTGCAATACTTGCGGTGTATTTTGAGCTTCTATATCTCCCAGATTAGCTCCTGCCGCTAAACCAAATACCGTCACATTAGGCGCATTACGATCAACTCCCGAATTAATCACCACCTGACCCGCAGGCACACCAATCGGATTGAGAATTTGCCCTACCGTAGACTGAACTGAAAAAGTGGTTGGGTCAAGGTTATCGGTAATCTGTGAAAACTGCTCTGGCAGGGTCGTCACCACTTGATTGCCTGTGAGGGCACGAGAAAAATTAATCACTGACCGAAAACTTAGGTCAGTGCCACTTCCTTGCTGGATGATGCCGCCTTGAAAGCCTTGAGTCTCAATAACAACGCGGTTATTCGGCAATACCCAATAGAACTGTTCACCCTTGGGAAAATAGCCGTAGGTTAACTTAACTACGGTTGGGTTTTGGGTAGCAAAACGAATATCGGTATCAAGATAGCTTTCCGCTTGACTGGGGTTAAATATGGTCGGCGAAAAAGTTAGGAGATCGGTGGGATTGGTTAACCAAGGATAACGAACTGAAGTGGTAGTTATTGCGAATTCAATAACTTTGTCGATTTGGTCTGGTCTGATTTGAGGTTGTGTAGTTTCTGGAGTTGTCTCTTGGGGCAGTGTGGGATTAGTCTGCTCAGGAATTTGAGTTGGGACAGTCGGAATGTTCGGCGGTAAGGACTGTGACTTTAGTTCTTGAGGTAAAGCCAGCAGTAATAGAGTTGCAAACCAAAACCCATAAAATTGCGCCCCTGCGGGGCGCAATTTTATGGGTTTTGGTAATTTATTTTGCACGAGTACTTAACTACCTAGTATTTTTGAGTATTTGGTAAATAGTGATCTTGGTATTTATTGATAGTTCAATTCAAGCATTTAGAAATGATCTAGTTTAAGTTCAATCTAATCCGTTGATTCCAGCCCCAGCCCGAATAATTCCAATGATTAGCTCTAAATTAGGATCAATGATACCGCCAGCAGCAGCATTAGTTAATGTTTGGGCAGCCGCACGGTTAAAACTTGCATTTTCAGGGACAGTTTGAATGGAAGGTGTACCTGTTGCACCTATCGATAGGGAGCTAACAACATCAGAGCCATTAAATGTTCCATAAGTTGGTGCAACAACCAGATTTCCACTAAAGAAAAGCCCTGACGGAAGCACAGACTCAGCACTTACAGTTGTAATTACACCTGTAGTAGCTATTGTTTGCGATAAGTTGGTGGTCGTGCCTGCGTTAGTGTCGGTGACAATGTTATTATTGGTGGTTGTAGTGCCACCATTCATATACATAGCTGCTCCCGAAATAGTAGCTTGTGAATATGCTTTGTTAGCTGTCAGATTTGATGAAATCAAACAAATAGATAAAGCTAAAATTACTTTTCTTTTCATAATTGTTTTTAATAATTAAATCAGGCTTAAAAACAATACCCTAACATTGTCCACTAATCAACAATATTAAGAATGTTATATTACAGCTCTTTGCGGTTAATTAATACTCAAGAAAGTTTAGCGGATCTAAACTTTCAATAATCTTTCTTGATTGATTCAATCCGACTTTACAAGGAACTTTTTAGGAGGCTGCCACAGCCAGCCCCCTAAAAAGTTCCTTGGGTTTTAAAAAATTGATAACCATAAAAAAAGACAGGATAAATCCATCCTGTCTTTCTAATTTATCTAACTCCCAAAAAGGAGCTTTAGTTAGACAAAAGACTAGTCAAGTCCACTTACACCAGCACCAGCGTTGATGATAGCGGCAATGAAGTCAATGTTGGTAGAGCTATAGGAAATACCAGTTGTAGTTGTCGTATCAAGTACTTCTTGACCACCAGATAGGTTAGTTACGGTGTCGAATCTAGCAGAAGCAGCATTTGTCAAAACAGTCGCAGCAGCAGCTGTAAAAGAAGAACCTGCGGCGGCAGGAATTGCTGTTGGGGCTACTGAAGTTGCAACTTGCAATGAAGTAGTAGCAACGGCGAAGCCTAATACGTTATAGGATGGCGCTACAATTACTGCTGGATTGCTCACAGTTACATTGACGTTTGGCACAGCAGGGATCACGATTGATCCAACACCTGTGTTGTAGAACAAGCCAGATGGCAATACTGATTCAGCAGATACGGTGGATGTAAAACCTGCGGGGGTGATGAAGGTCGTAGAGCCAGAGATAGATGCTGCTGTTTGAGCAGACACGGAGGCTACGTTAACAGCGCTAACTAGAAGAGCGCCGCCGATTAGACCTAAAGCAGATAAACGCATTATTAAATCTCCAAGAAATTTTGTATGGAATGCTGAAATTGAAACTTTCTCTAAGCCTTTTAGCTTGTTAAGCAAAAAAGACCTAAGGATTTGATGTGTTCTAATATACTTAAAATTTAATTTAAGTACGTTAGATACATTTGTCATAACAATATATTAATAATGCACTTTAGTAAATACTTAATTGCACTAATTTTAAATTATTTATTTTTTCTGTATTAACTTATTTTTAGTAAGGATTAATACCTAGTATAATCAGTAAATCGCATTAAATACTTTGCTCAATATAAACCAAATAAAGGCTCAAGAAGATTGCTAGGCAACCCTCTTGAGCCTTTATTTTTATTTGTGATTTATTTAAAAATCTTTGCATCTAAATTCAAATTAAGAAAAATTTTAAAAGCTCTATTTTGCAAAGCTTTTAAAATTTTTCTTTTGTTTGGCGCGATCGCCTATTTTATTAAATAGAATTTGCTGCTGTGGGCGATTTTTTGGGAGTGCTGGAGTTTTCTGAAGATGATTTTAAATGTCCAGTATTTGGAAAAAATCTGCCCACTTTTGAGGCATAGCTCAAATAATTAATGTCATGTTCTTTGATGAGGGCTTGCTCTTCATAAATAGTTTGTAAATAAACTAGCAATGTAAATTGACAGCAGCCCATGATTAGCCAAGGACAGGGGCTAATAAAAATATAGGAATAAAGGGTTAATAGCATTCCTGTATAAATAGGATTGCGGCTAAATTGAAATAAACCAGAGGTGATCAGTCCTGTGGGGTTAGGATCAACGCCCATGCGCCAAGAAATTCCCATCTGGGCTTGCGCGGTAACAGTTGTCGCTAAACCGATCGCCAACATTGCCCAACCGATCGCCTGTATGGATATCGGTGTTTGCCATACGTTCAGAGCAGATTTTCCTAAGAGTGCCAAGCATATAGCCCAAACGCACAAACCAGTCATGTAGACAGCAATGCCCGCACCAACCATCTTTTGAATGGGATCTTTGTTGCGACTAAAAGCCATCGCAAAATCGCCTGTCTTCAGCCATAAACGCACTAGCGGCAATACAAAAGCAATCAAAAAGAACAATAGAACGCTTAGGGGAATTGCTTGTTCTTTTAAGTTAGTGAAGGTAAAGAAAAACATGGTTTGTGAGTCTAGTCTTGATGAAAATAGTAAGTTTACTGGTCGGTTGCTAAGTAGCTCAACATAATTAAAACCAAAAACCAGAGGTAGTTCCGCCCGCTACGCGGGCGGAACTACCTTCTTGGTTTTTAGGTTACTTATGCCTATCCACAAGTTCCGATCGCGCCGCGAGCGGAATAACTTTTTGAAATTAGATAAATGATTGAATTTGACTAGCGGTTAGACAAAATCCTAAGATTAGAATTACTTCCCCCCCCGCACAAATCAAGGGTCCTGCGACCTTTTGAGGCATCGCTCCTCCTATAACCATGACAATGCTGCTAGACATTAACCAATAAGATTCAAACTGCTTCCACAGGAAGAAGCCTAAAATGCCCACGATAATTGTGGTGACAATGGAAGGAATGGGAGCTGTTTTGTATGCGGAGTTGGTGTAGCGCAAAGTACCTTGAAAATTTTCGGCTGTTGGCTCAAACTCCTTGTAATATGTCAAGATTTCGGCTGCAATTAAGGCGATCGTGATGAGACTAATCAAGGTGATCATAAATGGCTGAATAGCCCACACTAGCTGAGTTTGAAGGCAAAAGCTAAAGGCGGCAATTACCGATAAAGGTGTTAGAACTACATGGCAGAAAAAACGAGGTTGGCTTAGTCTCAGAAGGACGTTCCCTGTGCCGATCATTTGACCAAGGCTGATGATGAGATTGTCATAGGCGATCGCGGTTGTAATCGCAACTAACACAAGCAGTCCAAACTGATGAGAATCAGCATAGAGAGAAATAATCCATACCAATAAAAGAAGGTGACATAGGGTATATAAGGGATATAAAAAAACTGCCATTTTAATCGACTCTCCGTTTTGTACCAGTAGTTGGAAGTACTGGTGAATTTAATGAAACTGACTCCACTTAATGTAATATTACTTTTAATCAAAGGATAACCTTTTGGATATACAAATCAAGTAGATTTAAATTTCATTTATGCATAAGTATTAGGAACAGTTCAACAAAGCTTAATAATTGTTTATAAAATATGAAAAATTCTAAATTATCAAGATTTCTAAACATTTCTAAGTTCTATTAAGCAACATTTTGTTAGTGTAAGAATATCGCAGAATAATTGTCTTTTAGTATTTTTAGCATCCTAGACAACCAAGTATTTATTGATACGTTAACAGCGTGATATCCTGTGATTAATTAAAACTTTAATTAGGGACAAAGCCCATATAAGCCAAGCTTTTTAAGAAATTGACATGATTTTTAATTGCACCAATAGTTGGTAATTAGTTCAGCAATTTAGCTTACTTTAAAATAATTTACTATCACTAAGTATCTCGATACAATTAAAAAACTAGAGATGAAAAGTACAAGACCCAAGGCAATAGTGATATATTTTTATTGATTTATATAATTTTGCCTAACTACTTAAAAAGGACTTTTTAGATAGAATTATTACAATACTTTGTAATCACTTAAAACTTGCAGCGCTTTGCGCTTACTGAAACCACAGAGGTTATTCCGCCCGCGTAGCGGGCGGAATAACCTCTGTGGTTAGGTTTTGCCGAGATTGTTAAGAGCTTTCTATGTCACACAAAACTTCAACGGATATGTAATATGAGCGAAACTATTTTTAGCAAGATTATTAGGAAAGAGATTCCTGCGACCATATTGTACGAAGATGAGCTAGCATTGGCTTTTCGTGATGTCAACCCTCAAGCACCAGTTCACTTTTTAGTCATTCCCAAAAAGGCGATCTCCAAGCTAAGTGAAGCGACCGAGGATGACCAATCCTTGCTAGGGCATTTGTTGCTAATTTCCAATCAAGTTGCCGCACAGGAAGGATTAACAGACTTTCGACTGGTTACCAACTGCGGCGCAGAAGCGGGGCAAACAGTTTTTCATCTGCATATCCATGTGTTGGGCGGGCGATCGCTAGATTGGCCCCCTGGTTAATTTTCATTCCCTTCTCAAGCAAGGATGGGTGAGGCGGCGATAAGCGCCGCCTCACCAAGAATTTATTCAAAGCAAGCAAAAATATGATTATGTTGCAAGTAAATGGTGATCAGCGTACCTGTACGCCTAACCTAACTATGATTGAGTTTTTAGAATATTTAGCTCTAAATCCGCGCCTAGTTGCAGTGGAGTATAACGGCGAGATTTTGCATCGTCAAAATTGGGAACATACGATCATTCAAAATGGCGATCGCCTAGAGATTGTCACCATCGTCGGTGGCGGTTAAATAAAAAGAAAGCGTTGCAAAGCAACGCTTTCTTTTTGATAAAGGCGGCGCTTTGCACTGCCTCTAATTAGATTGATTATTCCGCAATCTTCTGGATTTTTTATACGGGTGTTGAAAAACGGATTTTTAGATAGTCATCTTCCATCTTTGCCCCAGAGGTTTGGAGTAAAGACAGAGCTTGAGGAAGCACCAAGTTACGGCGATGATTGCCGATACGAATATTCAATTCGTCACCTGTTTTGGTAAGCTCGATCTTCTCTTTGGGAACTCCAGGAAGATAAAGTTCCAAACGATATTGTTTGTTCTCTTCCACCACACGCATTGTGTTTTCTTTGTAATAGACCTGCGAAGGATCTTCTTCACCATAGAGAGTTTCTTTCAGTCTCTCAAGGGCAGCAATACCACACATTTCTTCGGCGTAGAGTGGAATCTGCTTGATCGGTAAAGGATGAAAATCGCGGTGAATCTGTTCGCAATACTGCTTTTGATTATCTTTCCAAGCTTTGAAAAATGGATCTTGAACTTCTTCAGGAATAATCCGATTGGCAATCACCATATCGGTAGCGACATTGTAGAGACTGAGGTAAGAATGCGCTCTCAATGACTCATTGATAACCATCTTTTCGGGGTTGGTCACGAGCCTGACGGTGGTGGTTGCATTGTTGGTCAGGATCTTTTCAAGGGCTTCCAGTTCTTCATAAAACTCGTAGGGTGCGTCCATAACTTCTTTATTGGGCAAAGAGAAGCCAGTTACGCGCTTAAAAATTGGCTCAAATACAGGGCTAAGTACCTGCGCCATGCCTTGTAAGGGCTTATAGAACTTCCGCATATACCAGCCCGCAACTTCGGGCAAGGAAAGTAAGCGTAAAGCTGTGCCTGTTGGCGCAGAGTCAATGATTAGCACATCATATTCTTTCTCATCGTGATGTCTCTTGACGCGCACTAGCCCAAAGATTTCATCCATTCCTGGTAAAATCGCCAACTCTTCCGCCTGCACTCCTTCCAAGCCTCTCGCTTGCAGGACTTCGCTGATGTATCGCTTGACTGCGCCCCAGTTGCCCTCTAGCTCGCGCAACGCATCCAGTTCGGCGCCCCAAAGGTTGGGGCGGACTTGCACTGGATCGTGTCCTAGCTCGACCATGAAGCTGTCGGCGAGGGAGTGGGCGGGGTCAGTACTGAGGACGAGGGTTTTGTAACCCAGTTCAGCACAACGCAAGCCAGTTGCTGCGGCTACGGAGGTTTTGCCAACCCCACCCTTTCCTGTCATTAAGATAATACGCATTGTCAATAAAGCTCGTATTTATAAGTATTTAAATGTAAGTAGTTCGGCTTAATTAAAACCTAAAACCAGCGGTTGTTCTGTCCGCTACGCGAGCAGAACAAGCTTCTGTTTTTTTAGTTTACCTATGCCCAACTACCTAGAAAAGTCGCGAAACGCTATTTTGATTTAATAGTTTTTTAGCCGCTTTTCTTAAAGTTAAGCAGCTTTGTAAATCTTCACAATCTTTCTCAATTCTAGCATTATGTCGTATTGCGCCAACTTACAATACACCGCCATTTGTTTTTTGTGTTTTTTTGCTTAGTACAGGACAAAAAGTTGCAAAGATAGACAGGAAGGGGTTTTATAGAAGATAACTACAGCATCCGTAAAACCCCTATGGAAGAGATTAACCTATTCCGCGAAAAATTACAGCAACATCTGCCTTGGAATGCGGCAAGACTGTCTTTTGTGTCGATATTCTTGACCGCGCTAATGCGAGTAAAGACAGTAAACCTAGGGGAAATCGCCACAGGATTTAGCGGCA
>MNZA01000021.1 GCA_001873375.1 Oscillatoriales cyanobacterium CG2_30_44_21 | reverse complement strand
CGCCCGCTTCGCGGGCGAAACATATTCGGGCTTTGGTATTAGCCCCAGAGACTATTAATATCTAAAACAAAATTTGGCAGCACATCCTCTCCTGAAAGCGTTTGGGGATTTTCTAAGATTTCCACAGACTGTCCTTGACGGTAGATTGCGACCCGCTTGTGTTTGGGATCGAGCAGCCACCCCAAGAGACAACCATTGTCCATATATTCTTCCATCTTTGCCAGTCCGTGCTTCCATGAGTCACTGGGTGATAAAAGTTCGATTAGAAATTCAGGGCAGATTGGCAAAAAGCCACGACGTTGTTCGGGAGTGAGGGATTCCCATCTTGCCAGAGGTATCCATGCCGCATCGGGAGAGCGATCGCCACCCTTGGGCAAACTGAAACCCGTTGAAGAATCAAAGGTTTTGCCCTGCTTAAATCCATGATTCCATACATAGAGTTCACCATTGAGGTCGGAGTTAAAACTTCCAGTTTCACCACCCGTTGGGGACATAACGATCAATTCTCCTTTGGCTGTTCGTTCTAGCTTCATGTCAGGATTTGCCGCACAGATTTTGACAAACTCTGCGCGGGTTAGGGTGATCACTGAACTCAGATCGAGGGTTTGAAAATTCACGATATTATTCCAACCTCTTGCGGTTTTGAGTAGTTCTGGGTTAGCGCAAAGCGCTGTCGATCATAAATTGTCTGTGGCTGTTTTCTATCACTCACCGACTAGGCGACAAACTGATAGGGTGTCACACATTTTATTGATTTGATTGCAGACTCGATCAAATTGATGGCGATCGCTGATGTCGATACTGAGATCAATAGTGGCAGCTTTGCCAGTCTTGGTCTGCACATTAGCTCGCCGCACGTTAATTTTATTGTCAGAAAGACGAGTTAAAATATCCCGCAAAACTCCCACTCGATCTATCGTTTCCACCCGAATATCGATGGGATAAGTTAAAGGATAATCAAGTTCTTTTTGTTGATTCCAAGCCACATGGAGCAGACGCTCACTGGGAATGCTGGCAAGATTATTGCAATCATTACGATGGATGGTAATGCCACGGTTACTACCTAGCGACACAATTCCTGTAATTGCTTCCCCTGGTAATGGCTTGCAACAACCTGCGATCGTGTAGACCATACCTTCTAATCCCAAGATTGGGGATTTGGAATTGTGATTATGTTCATGACGTGATTCAAATTTATGGATATATTGAATCTCTTTTTCGCCATGCTGATGCTCTCGAAGCTTATTGACTACAGCATTAACCGATGTCTCGCCATAACCAATTCCTGCTAGCAAATCTTCTACATTTTGATAATTACATCGCTCGGCTAGCTTCTGCATCTGATCAGATTTGAGCAGAGCTTCCAGACCATTTTTGCCTAGTTCTTTTTCGAGGGCGCTGCGACCGAGGGCAAGGTTTTCATCACGACGCGATCGCTTAAACCATTGCCTAATTCGACTTTTCGCCGAATTAGTTACCACAAAATTAATCCAATCAATACTAGGGTGAGCATTGTTTTGGGTCAGAATTGTGACAATATCGCCATGCTTGAGAGCGCGTTGCAGCGGAACCATAACATTATTTACCAAGGCTCCCGAACAATGATTACCAACTTCAGTATGCACACGGTAAGCGAAGTCCACAGGGGTTGCGCCGCGAGGCAGACAGTAAACATCACCTTTAGGACTAAAGACATATACTTCGCTATCAAATAGATCTTCTTTGACGCTATCAAGATACTCCTGAGGATCATTCAACTCGCGCTGCCATTCCACCAACTGACGCAGCCAAGTAAATTTCTGCTCATCGCCTTTGAGAAGCTTACTGCTGGAATTGCTCTCTTTATATTTCCAATGAGCCGCGATCCCATAGTCAGCGATGTGGTGCATTTCCCAAGTGCGAATTTGGACTTCTACGGGCTGTCCCTTGGGACCAATCACAGCAGTGTGGAGAGATTGATAGCGATTGGGTTTGGGCAAACCGATATAGTCTTTAAATCGCCCTGGAATGGGACAAAAATGATCATGGACAACAGCGAGAACGCGATAACATTCTTCTTTCGTATTGACAATTACACGCACTGCTTGGATGTCATAAATCTCGTTGTACTGTTTCTTTTGGCGTTCCATTTTGCGATAAATGCCATAAAGATGTTTCGGTCTTCCACTGATATCAACATCTTCAATATCCATTGAGGCAAGGCGATCACTCAATATCTTAGTAACTTCTACCAGTTGTTCTTGACGGCTCTCACGGGTTTCTGCAACCAGCGATTCCATCATTTTGTATGGTTCTGGCTCGATGTATTTAAAGGCAATATCTTCTAGTTCCCATTTAATTTGTCCGAGTCCCAGACGATTGGCAAGGGGTGCAAAAATCTCTCTAGTTTCTCGCGAAATTAATATTTGCTTTTCAGGGCGTAAATGTTGCAGCGTTCGCATATTGTGCAGTCGGTCGGCTAGCTTGACGATGATCACCCGAATGTCCTGCGCCATCGCCAGAAACATTCGGCGAAAGTTTTCCGCTTGACTTTCAGTTTTACTTTCAAAACTTAGTTTCGATAATTTAGTGACTCCTTCGACCAGTTGGCGGACTTCCTTGCCAAACATCTCTTCAATTTGCTCACAAGAAACTTCCGTGTCCTCGACCACATCATGCAAAAAGCCTGCGGCAATCATGGCATTGCTGCCGCCCAAGTCTTTCAATATCCCCGCTACCGCGATCGGATGCAAAATATATGGCTCACCCGAAGCGCGACATTGACCATTGTGCAAGCGATAGGCAAAGTCTAGGGCGCGACCGACCACATCTTCTTTGTCCAAACTTTCGCTAGTTTTGGATTTGTCCCAACAACTTCTCAGCCAATCAGGAATAAATACATCTACTGCCGCAATGCATTCTTGAGATGGGTTATTGCCTTTGGCATATCCCCCCTGTTGACCTAGATGCTTCACTGAGTTTTCAGCTAATAATGTCATCGGAGTCATATGTTCATTCGCCCTAGAAAGTACAGATATGTAAAGTTTAAAACAAGGTTTTTTGATAACCTTATTTTAAACTTTACGCCATTCAAATTGTTTTGTCTCTAGTTACAGCGCTTTGCGCTTACCTAGACCCCAGAGCGACGTTTCCAAAAATCGCTCTGGACTAGTCAAAGCCTCAATAGGCTGTAGGTCGATAGGCACAAAACCCGTGGCGGACTCTGCGCGTACGCTACAGGTTTTGGATATAGTTTTTTAAGTAATGCAAACTTGTTAGAAAATCTTTACAAGTGCCGCAAAGTGGCGCTTGCAAAGATTTATCTTAGTGTCAGAAAAATATGGACGATCGCCTCAACATTGAACATAAAAGTTTGCCCGAAAAATTAAAGCAATTAATGCAGCAAGCCAATGTGCCAAGCTTACGATCGCTAAGTGAGCGTACAGGCTTATCCAGACGAGCGGTCGCCAAACTGCGAACGGGTAAAGCCGCCGACTTAAAATATGCCGATCTTTGTCAGTTATCCTTAATTTTGCAAATTGATTTAGCGCAATTAATTCAAGACTTTATTGAAAATCCCACCGAGTCTTTTCTCCCCAAAAATTCAACAGAAGTTGAAGAACTGCGCCAAGAGTGCCAATACTTGCAGCAAAAAATCGTAAAGCAAGCTCAAGAACTGCGATCGCAATTTCAGCAAGAAACTATTCAACAACTCGAATCTTTAATTTTGCAGCTACCTTCTGCCGTCTATGCTGCCCAAACCAATCCCCAGATGCTAGCCAAAAATATTTTGCCGTTGCTGCGTCCCCTCGATTTGCTATTAAAAAAATGGGAAATTCAAGCGATCGGGGCTGCGGGCGAAGAGGCTAGCTTTGATCCTCAAAAACACCAGCTAATTGAAAGCGGTGCATTAATAGCTCAAGGCGATCGCGTTGTTATTCGGTATGTTGGATACACTCAAGGCGAAAAGCTGCTGTATCGGGCGAGAGTACAGCTTCAAACCAAGAATTAGTGGTGCGGCGCGAAGCGCCGCACCACTAATTCTTGGTTTTGAGTCAGCGCAAAGCGCTGTAACGGCGCAGAACGCCTGAAAAAACTATAGAATACTGTAGAAATTAACTAGCGCGATAGATCAATGAGTGGTACTAAGCTTTACGAAGGCAAAGCCAAAATTCTATTTACAACAGACGATCCGCATATTTTGCTGTCCAGATATAAAGATGACGCAACTGCCTTCAATGCTCTCAAAAAAGGGACGATCGCCAACAAAGGCGAAATGAACTGCGCGATCGCCTCCCATATTTTTCAATACCTTGAAGCCCAAGGCATTGCCACCCACTTTATCAAGCAAGTCTCGCCCAACGAGATGCTGGTGGCGGCTGTCAAAATTTTGGCGATCGAAGTCGTAGTTCGCAATATCGCCGCAGGCAGTATTTGTAAAAGGCTAGGACTAGAACAAGGGCAAGCCCTTAAAGAGCCACTGGTCGAGTTTTTCTATAAAAATGATGATCTAGGCGATCCCCTGATTACTGAAGACCACATCGCCATGCTTGACCTTGCTACGCCTGATCAAGTCGCTCAACTGAAAAAGCTAGCCCTAGGTATCAACCATCACTTACAGATATTTTTTGATCAATGCCACCTCACCCTCGTGGACTTTAAGGTGGAAATTGGTGTGGATGTAAATGGCAATCTGCTCCTAGCCGATGAAATCAGCCCTGACACTTGCCGCCTCTGGGATCAAGATATTGCCGACCCTAGCGATCGCATTATGGACAAAGACCGTTTTCGACAAGACCTTGGCAAGATTGCTGAAGCATACCAAGAAGTGACAAAGCGCGTTCTCGCTGTAGACATTTCCGCACATTCCTAGAAATATAGGGTTATCGTTTTCGCCTTGAACGCGCTAACGCATACACACGAGTTATCCGCTATATCGTGAGCTATTAATGATCCACCTCAATCCCCCTTAAGAAGGGGGGATAGGGGGGATCTAAAACTTGAAACTTAGACAGTTAAACTTATGTGGACACGGTAGCTCAGACAGGAGCGATAACCTTGGTAAGTTTCAGTTGCTTGAAAGTTGGTATAGTAACTTATTACTAGTTTTAGAAACTTTCTAGTCTTGCCTGTTCGTCATTAATTTGCGATTACAAAATTCGATTACAAAGTTTTCTGTTAAAAAATTCTGTAGGTGTTTGGAAGACTCTATGCGTATAAACTTGCTCTTATTTACAGCCCTTGCCACTAGCACATTACTGACAAATCCCTTGCTAGCAAAGGCTGAGTCTACCAAGCAAGAGATTGCTCAAACGCCAACCGCACCAACTGTGGACACGCCCCCTGCTACTCCTCAACCGACCACTCCTGTCCCCCCCTCTGCTGCACCTCCCGTATTCACCTTGCCACCGACCGCTCCTGTCGCGCCTGCCCCCGCAGAAACCCAAGTGCTAGTAGGAGAAGTCGTGATCAGACCGCCTGAAGGTCAGCCCCCTTTGCCGCCAGAGCTAGAGAAGCAGATTTACGATGTTATCTCCACCAAGCCTGGAAGCACCGTTACCCGTACTCAGTTGCAGTCCGATATTAATGCTGTGTTTGCGACGGGTTTTTTCTCTAATGTACAGGCTGAGCCTGAGGATACCGACATTGGTGTGCGCGTCACCTTCTTTGTATTGCCTAATCCTATTTTAAAGGCTGTAACTACTGAAGGCACGCAGGTTTTAGAAAAAAGTGCGATTGATCGCATTTTTGGCTCACAGATTGGCAAAATCACCAACCTCAAAGAAGTACAAGCCAGTGTCAAGGAAGTTGAGAAGTACTATCAGGACAAAGGATTTGTACTGGCGCAGGTTGCTGATATTAAAGCTTCTCCAGATGGAGTAATCAATTTAGTTATCTCTGAAGGAATCATCGAAGATATCCAAGTTGCGTTTATCAATGAAGATGGAAAGGCCCAAGACGCTGAAGGGAAGCCAGTCACAGGTACTACCCGCGATTTCATCATTACCCGCGAACTGACGATCAAAGAAGGTGAAATTTTTAACCGAAATACGATCCAGAGCGACTTACAAAAGGTATTTGCCCTTGGACTATTTGATGATCTCAATATCGGACTAGCGCCTGGCACTGACCCGCGTAAGGTGGTAGTCACGGTCAATGTTAAAGAACGCAATACAGGTTCGATCGCGGCGGGTGCGGGGCTTAGCTCCTCGACAGGGCTGTTCGGTACAGTCAGCTTCCAACAGCAAAACCTTGGCGGTAACAACCAAAAACTCGGACTAGACATTCAGGTCGGCGAACGGGAATTGTTGTTTGATCTCAACTTCACCGATCCTTGGCTGGCGGGCGATCCCTATCGGACATCTTTCACTGCCAATATTTTTAACCGTAGTTTGTTCAGCTTTATTTTTGACGAGCCAATTGGCATTGGTGTCGATAATATTAGCCCGCGTATTAACCGACTTGGGACAGGATTTAGCTTTTCCCGCCCTCTAGGTAATGCGGCAACAGCATCGTTGGGACTGAGATATGAGCGTGTCAGCATCACGAACAGCAATAATAATGAAGTCACAGCGACCGACTCCCTTGGCAATCCCCTCTCGGCTAGCGGTACTGGACAAGATGACTTGCTGTTGCTGCAATTTGCCTATGCAACTGACCAGCGTGACAATCCCCTCAAGCCTTCCTCTGGTTCTGTATTTCGGATTGCCACAGAGCAGTCAATTCCCATTGGTTTGGGTTCCATATTCTTAAATAGAATCAGGGCAAGCTACAGCTACTTTGTCCCTGTCAATTTCTTGAGCTTTTCGGAAGGAACTCAAGCTCTAGCTTTTAATGTTCAAGGCGGCACGGTGTTTGGAACTTTGCCGCCTTACGAGGCTTTTCAGCTGGGCGGCAGCAACTCAATTCGGGGCTGGGATGAGGGCAAGATCGGTAGTGGACGCAGCTTTGGTATTTTTTCCGCCGAATATCGCTTCCCAGTATTTAACATCGTTGGCGGCGTGTTGTTCTTTGACTATGGGACAGATTTGGGTTCCGCTTCGGGTGTCCCTGGCAATCCTGCGGGAGCGAGAAACAAGCCAGGAAGTGGCGCGGGCTATGGTATTGGCGTGAGAGTACAGTCTCCACTTGGTTCGATCAGAGTTGACTATGGCTTGGCTTCCAATGGTGGTACTCAGTTCAGTTTTGGTTTGGGAGAAAAGTTCTAGCTATGCACTATCAACAAACGATCGCCCGCCCATTCTCGTTGTCAGGAATTGGGCTACATAGTGGTGAGCAGGTTTCTGTAACCGTCAGCCCCGCCTCGCTTGACGCAGGACGCTATTTTATTTACGGCGACACTAAAATTCCTGCCAATACAACCGTAGCATCGGCTTCGCAGCTATCGACAGAGCTACGCCAAAATGGGACTGGTGTACGCACGGTCGAACATTTACTATCAGCGCTCTTGGGGATGGGTGTACACAATGCTTGTATTGAGCTGACCCGTCCTGAGTTGCCGATCCTTGATGGGTCGGCTTTGCCTTGGGTGGAGGCGATCGCCGAAGTGGGATTGATTACACAGGCAGAAGGCGATCGCCTGATTGACTTGAATAATCCTGTAACGGTGCGCCGAGGCGACAGCTTTGTGACTGCCATTCCTGCGGACAATCTCCGATTTACCTACGGGATTGATTTTCCATCTCACGCGATTGGGGAGCAGTGGTTTAGCTGGTCGCCAAAGCTTGAAGAATTTAGTGCAAAGTTTGCTGCCGAAATTGCGCCAGCGCGGACTTTTACCCTCGCTGCTTTTGTGGAACAGGCTCGCAGTGCGGGGCTAATTAAGGGCGGTAGTCTAGATAATGCGATCGTTTGCGATGGCGAGCGCTGGCTGAATCCGCCCCTGCGTTTTGACAATGAACCCTGTCGTCATAAACTTTTAGATCTCATTGGTGACATAAGCTTGCTAGGATTCTTACCAAGGGCGCATATTATTGCCTTTAAAGCTAGCCACAATCTTCATGCTGAATTTGCGATCGCGATCGCGGCTCAAAGCAACCCTAGGGGTGGCTCTGTCAACTCCTAGCAGTTGGCAGATGAGGCTAATCTGTCCCTGCGCCAGTTCTTGATTACCGCCAAATTAATATCTAAATATGTCCACCTTGACCGAAGAAACTTCTCTAAATTCTCCTGATCTCACTGAACTGAATGATGTCAATAGTGAAAACATTAGCGGTGCTGATGTTTTTACAGCTCAAAAAATCCTGATGATTGAAGATATTCAGAAGTTATTACCGCACCGCTATCCTTTTCTATTGGTAGATCGGATTATTGATTTTGTGCCAAATAAGTCGGCAACAGGATTTAAGAACATTACTTTCAATGAACCCTTCTTTCAAGGGCATTTCCCTGAACATCCGATCATGCCTGGGGTATTAATTGTTGAAGCAATGGCGCAGGTAGGCGGTATTGTGTTAAGGCATTTACCAGGAATGGAAAATCAATTGTCTCTATTTGCGGGTATTGATAAGGTGCGTTTTCGTCGTCCTGTTGTGCCTGGCGATCGTCTCACGATTACCACTGAGCTATTAGTAGCTCGTAAGCGCTTTGGTAAAATGCATGGACGCGCCGAAGTGGATGGTCAGATTGCCTGTGAAGGTGAATTAATGTTTTCCTTAGTCAATCTTTAGGTTTTAAATCTTGCCCTGCAAGATTTAAAATTTTGTAATCCGAGCGATCCAAGCGATCGCCAGTCTAGTGGTCTAATAACCTAGCGATCTAACTTTGTATCAAGCGAGCCAAACCTTTTATGCCTGTGTCTCATGCGCCTGTGTCTGAATTTATTCATCCGACAGCCATAGTGCATCCCGATGCCCAACTCCATCCAACCGTCAAAGTTGGAGCTTATGCTGTCATCGGTGAGCAGGTGAAAGTTGGCGCTCATACTGCCATTGGACATCATGCGATCATCGAAGGGCGCACCGAAATTGGCGATCGCAATCAGATCTATCCTGGGGCAGCGATCGGGCTAGACTCTCAAGATTTGAAATATATGGGAGCCGATAGCCTCGTCCAGATCGGCAACGACAACCGCATTCGCGAATATGTCACCATCAATCGCGCCAATGAAGCCGATGAAGTAACCCGCATTGGCAGTGGTAATTTGTTAATGGCGTATGTCCATGTGGGGCATAACTGCGAGATTGAAGATCGCGTGATTGTTGCCAATGGGGTCGCACTAGCGGGTCATGTCCATATCGAGTCCCATGCTCGCCTCAGCGGGGTGTTGGGTGTACATCAGTTTGTCCGCATTGGTCGCTTGTCAATGGTGGGTGGCATGAGTCGCATTGAACGCGATGTACCACCCTATATTTTGGTGGAGGGTAATCCGTCACGGGTACGCACGCTCAACCGTGTGGGCATTGATCGCGCGGGGCTAGATGAACATACACAGCAGTCTCTCAAATCGGCTTTTCGCTTGCTTTACCATCAGGATTTAACTCTAGTTGAAGCTTTAGAAAAGCTAGCTAATTTTTCTGATAATGCTCATGTGCAGCACTTGCGCCAATTTTTACAAGAATCTATTTCTGGCTCCCATCGGCGCGGACCAATCCCCAGTCGAGTTTAAATTGAATGGCGGCGCGATGCGCCGCCATTCAATTTAAAAACCTTAAAAGCGTTGCTTTGCAACGCTTTTAAGGTTTTTGGGGTTTGAGAGTAATAGGCTTACGGGAAATTATTAGGACTTACGCTAAAAAACTTGAAATCTGCTTTGCATTGTAAGGGTAATTCATGAATTGCCCTTACAATGCGTTGCTTTTCGTAAGTCCTAATTATTTAGTTTTTGACAATATTCCAATAAGGTAATTGTTGATTTGGTTCGATCTTGACTCCACTTACTCCTTTCTGAGCAAAGGCATATTCTTTATTTTGCCAGAGGGGAATGAAGGGAACGTCTTCAGCCAAAATTTCTTGGATTCTGAGCAACTGTTGCGATCGCTTGTCCTCATCTAGTTCTTGACGCTGTTGGGCAATTAATTGATTTACTTCAGGATTATTGTAAAAAGAACCTTGAAATTTTGTACTGCCTTCGATACAGCGATTTCCTTCAGCTTTAATACATTCCAAAAAAGGCTTGATGTAATTGTCGGCATCTAGAATATCGGGAATCCAATCCAGTAAATAGGCTGGATAGACACCCTTGTCGATAAATACATAACCGACCGTATTTTCAACGCGCTCAATTTTGACTTCTAAGATTTTGCCAATATTTTTTTGAATCGAGGCGCGTAAGGTGCTGGCAACTAGGTCGCCATTACCGCCGTATTTTGGAGGATACCAAATCGTAACTTGGGCTGGCTTCTCATCGGAATATCCAGCTTCTAGCAACAGTTGCCGCGCCATTTGTGGGTTGTTTTCGCCATAGCGTTGTTTAAACACTGGCTGAGAATCACTAAAAGCGCTGGGGATCAAACTATAAAGTGGAGTGCGCTGATTGAAAAATATTCTGGACTCGAGTAGCGATCGGTCAACTAGAGCCGCCAGAGCTTGTCTTACGCGCACATCATCGAGGGGTGGCTGCTGTGTGTTTAGCACCATGTATAAAATTGTTGCGCCCTGCCCCGAAGCGATCGTCCAACCATTGTCTTTGGCGTTGGCTTCGATACTTTTAACTTGCGTGGGGGTTAGTGTCTGAAAAGCAACATCAATGGCCTTGGTTTTAAAGGCATTTAGCAAGTTGGGGTTGGATACAAAGAACTGAATATCTATGCCTTTATTAACAGGCTTTTTTCCCCAATAGTCAGGAAACGCATCAAGGCGCAGGTAGCCACCTTCCACAAATTGCGTGACTTGATAGGGTCCCGTCCCGACTAGTTTATCGGGCAGAAATTGGAACGTGCCTTTAACTTTGTCCTTAATACCTTTGTAAACTTGGGGCGAAATGGCAGCGGCTCCTGTATAGGCAAGGAACTTAGGAAACAACTGTAAAGGTTTCTTTAGCTTAAAAACTAGCTCAGTTTCACTGTTGGCAATGATTTCGGCAATTACATCATTCAATATATATGCAGGCGTTCCTTTGGCTTGGATAAAGCGATCCAAGCTAAACTTCATTGCATAGGCATTAAAGCTAGTGCGATCATGGAACTTAACTCCTTGACGCACGGGAACGGTATAGGTCAAGCCATCAGCGCTAATCTTGGGCATATCTGAGGCAAGCTGGGGGACAATTTCATCAGACCCTTCTTTGAAGGTATAGAGGCGCTCGAGGGTGTTGTAAAAAACATTGCTAATGAAAAATTCATTGGCATCAGCAGGATCAAGGGTTCTAATTTTGCTGGTTGTCCCTATAACGATTCTTTCGGTGGTGCGATCGCTAATCCCCCATCTATTAACATTGTTGCTGATTTGGCTGCCATTGCAGGAAACTAAAGCCATTAGGGTAATGATGGCGATCGCAAACCAAGTTCCAAAACGCCGCAGCAAATATCTCATTGATCTTTTTGATTAACTTGTAAAAAATATACAGCGCTTCGCGCTCAAACCCAAACCAAGAATAAATTTGAAAGCGTTGCTTAGCAACGCTTTCAAATTTATTCTTGGTTTTTTTAAGGTCTTTGTAATGCTGCCCCGCCCCTTGCCTTAATCCGTTGCTCTGAGTGAGGATCAAGTTTGAGATTGATAGTTTGATGTTTTGTGCGATTTATGGGTAAAAACTGAGTTTGCCAATTACTAATGATGTGGAAATAATTAACAGCATCTTCTAAACAATATTCATAAATCTCATTAAGAATTGTTTCGTATCCCCTCTCTTTGCGTAGTACTTTGATGCCATTCCGAAATACATAATATCCTTTAATTCTTTTATAAATCGGTATTTCTAAATAAGCAAATAAATTATTTAATCCTTGATTGAGATCATCACGTTGAATAATTCTTTGTAAGTCGATTATTTTGATGCTTTCTACTTTGGGAATAAGATCTAAGGCTTCAATTCTTTGCTTTAAGCAATACATATCGCTAGTCGAAAGCCCATAACCGATAAAATATTTTCCCTGTAAATTATGTAAGTCGTTGAGAATATCTTGAATAATTTTCTTTTCTTGAGTCCCTGATTCAATAAATTGAATTTTGATGTACTGCTCATTACTATCTTCTAAAATGCGTGTAAGGGTATAACCAAATATCTTTTGTACTGTTCTATTCTTTTGAAAATCGCGACACCACTCTAAGTCCAGAAAAACAAGATCATAAATCGAGCCATCGTAGAAATTGTTTGTGTATTGATTCGGAAATTTAAGTTCCCTTTTATACATAAAGTTTGGCTTAGATTTTTAGCTAGCAAATCCAGATTATTTAGTTTGCCAAGCAATGCAATTATACATCCTAACCGTAATGTTAAGTTTACGATCGCAAACTTACAGACTATTTAGTCTTTAAAGGGTACAGAGAAAGTTTTGAGTCAGCGCCAAGCGCTGTACTTTTATGAATTGATATCAAAGTCCAAATTAGGAGATCTCATACTTATGTCTAATTTTTTGACACTGCCGATCCCTCCATTTTTTAACCCTGATTTAGTTGGTTCGGTGTGGCGTGTCCCCTATCAAGAACGCGCCGAACAAGCCAGAGCTTGGGCAAATCAATATGCGATCGCCCCTGCCATGCAGGATCAACGCAAGGTTTGCTTGCTGGCGATCGATGTTCAGAATACCTTTTGTATTCCTGAGTTTGAGTTATTTGTGGGCGGACGGTCGGGGGTGGGGGCGATCGCCGACAATGTGAGACTTTGTGAATTTATTTATCGCAACTTGGATCACCTTACTGAAATTGCGGTGACGCTTGACACCCATACGGCTATGCAAATATTTCATCCCATCTTTTGGATTAATGATGCAGGTGAACATCCCATTCCTAACGCAACTTCTATCTCCTTGGCAGATGTTCAGCAAGGCAAATGGAAAGTAAATCCCGCGATCGCGACCAGTCTAAATGGAGGTGATTATGCAGCACTGCAACGCCACGCTATGCATTATGTACAGAGGCTGAGTGATGATGGCAAATATCCATTAACAGTATGGGCTTATCACTCCATGCTGGGAGGGGTCGGTCATGCCCTCGTAGCTTCATTGGAAGAAGCGATATTCTTTCACAACATCGCTCGCCATAGTCAAACTGATTTTCAGATTAAAGGTGGTAATCCGCTTACGGAGAATTATTCGGCGCTGCGTCCTGAAGTGATTGAGGGTGTAGATGGTAAGGCGATCGCGCAGCAGAACTCTGCTTTTTTACAAAAGCTATTAAAATTTGATGCGATCGTGATTGCAGGTCAAGCCAAGAGTCATTGCGTGGCGTGGACAATTCAAGATTTGCTCAATGAAATTTTGATTCAAGATCCGAGCTTAGCTAAGAAAGTTTATTTGCTAGAAGATTGTACTTCGCCAGTGGTTGTCCCTGATGTGGTGTTGGACTACACCGATCAGGCTAATGCAGCTTTTAAGCGCTTCGCCGAAGCGGGAATGAATTTGATTAAGTCTACTGAAAAATTAGACATATAAAAGCCAAGCCCTGTGGCGCAGTGTACGCTACAGGGCTTGGCTTTTGGGTTGAATGCTTCGCAATCAAAAAGAAAAAAGCACCGCTTTTTTCTTTTTGATTTAAGCTGCCTTCGACATTTGTTCCAAAATTCTCTGGATAATCTGCCAACCTGTGACTGTCTGCCAAGCAAAGACCCCAAGCAAAGCTGTATTTACAGTGATATGGGTAATTCTTGCCCATTCCTTGCCCTGCTGAAGCAATGGCGCAAGCCCCGCCGATAGCGCTGCTAAAAATGCCAATCCTAATCCTGCTAGCAAATGTCCGCCTACAAATAGCTTGCCATTATTGTTATAAGTAACAGCCATTCCGCCGACAGCGCCCGCCACCATAAGTACTAAAAAAACCGAGCCAAGCTTATGATGCAAAACGTTATATCTTTTAGCAATTAAAGCTTTCTTTTCTTCCCCTTCAGTACTGCGGATTCTACGGTACTGCCAACCAACGTAACCAGCATAAAGAGCTAAAAGTAATGTAGAAAGCATCAAAATCGGGTGAGCAAAAGTCACTATAGTCTTGAATGGTTCTGGAATTGCGACAATCATAGTTCTTGGTTAGGGGTAACAGTATTTAAGATTTTGTTTCAAATTTTATATTATCAAACCCTAAAAGAGTACGTGCGGCGCAATGCGCCGCACATACTCTTTTAGGGCTGCGCGGCTTCGTCGCGCAAGCCTTATTTCTTTACTTGCGACCTTCCCTAACAGCACTGGCAAGATTATTCAAAATCTCAGTAGTTGTCTCAAAATCAATACAACCATCCGTAATGCTCTTGCCATATTCCAGTTTGGCGATGTCCTTGGGAAATGGCTGCTTACCCGCATGAATATGGCTTTCCACCATCGTGCCGACAATGTATGGAGAGCCGTTCCGCACTTGCTCAGCAATGTCCTGCAACACAAGCGGTTGATTCTTATAGTCTTGACCACTATTGTCATGACTACAATCAATCATCATGTAAGGCAAAAGCTGGCGATCGCGCAGACGATTAGCGATCGCCTCAACATGAGCATTGTCATAGTTCGGTCCCTGCTTGCCGCCGCGCAGCACAATATGTCCGTCAGGATTGCCCGACGTGGTGATGATACTCGCTAAGCCTTCGTTATTAACTCCCAAGAAGCGATGGGGTTGACGTGCTGCCAACAAAGCATTGATCGCCACATCAATACTTCCATCGGTACCATTTTTGAAGCCCACAGGCATCGATAGCCCTGAAGACATTTCGCGATGAGTTTGGCTTTCTGTAGTTCTAGCGCCGATCGCCGTCCAAGAAATCAAATCCGCGAGGTACTGCGGAACAATCGGATCGAGTAGTTCCGTGGCACTAGGCAAACCGAGCTTTGCAATGTCAAGCAGCAATCCCCGCGCCATCCGCAATCCGTAATTAATATCAAAAGTGCCATTAAGATGGGGATCGTTAATCAAGCCTTTCCAACCAATTGTTGTGCGTGGCTTCTCAAAGTAAACGCGCATCACAATTTCTAGAGCATCACTCACGCCATCGCGAAATTTGGCTAGCTTTTCGGCATATTCACGGGCTGCCTTGACATCATGAATTGAGCAAGGACCTACCACAACCAACAGGCGGCGATCGCTACCATTTAAAATATTGCGAATTTTTTGTCTAGCTTCATTAACAACTTTGGCGATCGCGGGCGTAATCGCTAGTTCGGTTTTAACCTCTATGGGTGCTAGCAATGGACAAGTTTCGACAACGTGCAGATCGCTTGTCTTAATTTGATCTAAATCTTGCTCCAATCTTTCATTTAATACTGATATTTCTTGAACAGAAATACTGGCGATTTCAGTTGTGGACACGCTTGCTAACTCCATATTTAAGTATCTAACTATACTTTAACGCCCCAACAAGATTAACTCATCTCAAAAAAGGGGTTTTGTTACAAAATTCAGATAAAGTATCTCGCGCCGCCATGTAATTACAGCGCTTTGCCTGCAAACCCAAACCAAGAAAGATTTCAAAAGCTTTGCCTTGCAAAGCTTTTGAAATCTTTCTTATAGTTTGACCGATCAGCAATTGCGTTAAATTAAGACAAAGCATCTCAACCATCATTAAGCATTCCTACTTATTACCCAAACAGACAAACCTATGCCACGTTACACAGGAATTTCTAGTGAAGCCTTTCGCCACCCCCTTGACCGTCAAGCAGAGCAAGCCCTCCGCAGCGTCCCAGGGTTTGATCTTGTGGCAGGAAAATTTGTGGAGTTTATGTATGAGCGTCCCCAAACGATCTATCACATCGGCAACAGTATTCAAGTTAGTCATCGTCAATACGCCACGATCCATCGCCTCTTCAGAGAATCTGTCGCCGCGCTAGATGTGCAGCCAGAACCAACACTTTTCGTATCTCAAAATCCAGTCGCTAACAGCTATGCCCTCGGCAAAGAACATCCCTACATTGTGATTAACTCAGGCTTATTAGATTTACTCACCGAAGAAGAGATCCTGACGGTACTTGCCCATGAGCTTGGTCATATCAAATGCGGACATACAACCCTAATCCAAATGGCGATGTGGGTGATGAGTGTCGTCTCGACAATTAGCGAAATGACTTTTGGCTTAGGAGGTTTGGTCAGTAGCGGCTTAATCTACGCATTTTTTGAATGGCGGCGCAAAGCCGAACTATCTTCTGATCGCGCTGCCTTGTTAGCGAGCGACAACATTGATACAGTACTCTCAACAATGATGAAAATATCAGGTGGCAGTTCTGCCTTTGCCAATGAGCTAAGTTTGCCTGAGTTTATTCGTCAGTCCCATGACTATCAAGAGCTAGACAAGGACAATCTCAATCAAATTTATAAATTCATGATTTACAACGGGTTTGGGGCAAGCTCCATGCTCAGCCATCCTTTTCCTGTTGAGCGCGTCCATTACATCCGCGAGTGGGCGGAGTCAGACGAATATAGAAATATCAAATCTGGCAACTACAAGCAAGACAATACTTCTAGGGCAGTGGATATATCTCAGAAAGAAGAGCCAAAAACAGAAAGCGAAGCAGAAAGGCTCAAACGCCAGATTAATGAATTACAGTCTGAGATCAACCGCCTAAAACGCTAAAACGCTAAAACGTAAAAATAGGTAGTGGCGCTTTGCGCCACTACCTATTTCTGTAGAATCAAATTGCGGCGCATCGTGCCGCTATTTAATTATTGGGTTTTGACTTACTGATTAGTTTCACTAATCGTTAATTTGTAATTAACGCGATCGCCATTGCTCGAACCAACCCAAATTTGATACTTACCCGCTAGCCATTCGCCAGATAATTCAGGCGACTTACCACTGCGGCAATAGTTGCCATCGGGACCTTTGACTAAAATGGATAGGCTGCGATCGCCTGTCACCCTCAAACTCAAAAAGCCAAATTTCTTCTGCACCGATAAAGAGTGATTAGGATTGCGCAAAGCCAGCCCTTGGCAATCGCCATTTGACTTGCCAGCAATATCTTGTAACTCCAAATCACCGCCCGCAGTGCCAGTATAGACCTGTGGATCGGGTGCAAATTTGGGAGAAATAGGTTTGAGTAGTTCTTGGCTTTGCAATGGCTTAGCTAAAAATAAAACTTGTACTAGCGAACATCCTAGTAAAGCGATCAACGGTTTCAAGGATTTCATTTTTGGCTAATTTCACTAATAGACAAAGTATAGTCAAAAGTCTGATTGGCTTTCTTAGAACCAACCCATACTTGGTACTCGCCCTTGAGCAGTCTACGGTTAATCTGAGGATTGAGTCCACGCGATTCATCATCCGCACAGATAATCATCCCATTTGGACCCTTAATCAATACAGTCGGATCATCATTCATATTCTGGGAATAAACCAGAATATCCATTACGGGAAAATTATCTTTCAAAGTAACTATGTGATCGGGCGCAGAATTAGCAAAACCACGACAATTGTCATTTGTCCCCGCAATGCTCGCAAGACTGACATTGCCGCCACCATTGCCATTTAAAATTTTAGGATCGGGGCGAAAATTGCGCCCTAATGAAATAGTTTCCTGAGCAGAAGCAGTATCAGCGATCGCGACAAAGGCGATCGCCACACTAATCAGAGTTCCCCACACCCACTTGGTTAATTTTGATTGGCGATTTTTAGAAGTATCCATAACTGACTCCATGGAGAATGAACTGAATAAATGGTTCAAGATTTACATCCTCATACAAGGCATGACTTGTCTATAACAGCATTGTTCCTAGGTCTGTCGTTTTATATAGCTGTAGCCCC
>MNZA01000023.1 GCA_001873375.1 Oscillatoriales cyanobacterium CG2_30_44_21 | reverse complement strand
CAAGTTTTACACTGGTATCGCTGGCGAGCGGATTGTGTTTCATCTTTCCCTCGCTTTATTACCTCTGAGCCTTTACATTTTGGACAGCAAACTCCTGTTATCCATCTCATTTGACGCACTGTTTCGTAGCATTTTGCGTCATCGATTAAATGTGTTAAGTTTATGCTCAGCATAGCGATCATCGCTTATAGATTTCCATACAATATTACCAATTTCTTCTTTTGACTCACCTCCCCGAAACACCTATTGAGCCAAAACCTCAATACGTAGATTAAAGCTAACTGCATCAAAGGATGAAACTTCTACCGTATAGTCGCCTGAAATTGACAATTTAGCGCCTAAGTTATTATTTCCACTGCTAACCGTTGCACCGTTAGGGTCAATCAACCTTAAATTTGCTTGCCCTTGTAACAGAGAAGCATTTAACTGTTGTCCGACACCACAATTGAGAATATACTGCCTTTTTTGGTTAGGCGAAATACTGCCGCCCACAATTGCATTGCTTGCGCCACTGGCAAAACTGACTCGATCTCTACTGACTACAACCGCCTCCCCTCTTGATCGTGAACTCGGTAAGATGGTAGGCTCACCCACCTCCACCCCGCTAAAGCGTTTACTTAGAAACTCAGCAAATAGCACAGCGCGATCGCGACTAGTGAAGGAAGCAGTCTGAACCGCTTGTTTATTTGTACCTTTCTTTATTTTTGGTAAAGCATCTTGACAGAATTGAGCTTTAATTCTTTGCAGATTATTGTCGCTATATTCCACAAAAACAGGATATAGGCTAGTTGGTAACTCACTATCCGTAGGTATGGAATCGCCACAGGCAGATTGTGGGAAACTAGAGTTCTCAAATGGATTAGTTGGAGTATTGCTAACTGCTGGTCGAGGGGTTGGAGTAGACGCTGGGCTGGGGCTAGCGGAGATGGCAACAGTGGGAACGATAGAAGGCGATGGAGTAGGTAATTGGGAACTAGTGGCATTATTGAGCAAACGATCCTGTGGCGGCATTAATCTGGCAACGGCAAATCCTAAAGCACTACAGAGAATAATAATCCCCGCGCCAATCATCAATCCCCAAGTCGCGTTTTGCGGTGGTCTTGACTGGCTGATCACAGCGGTTGTAGATGGATTGGCGGGAGCAACGGGAACTTGCACATTGGGAAATAGTGACGCTAACCAATGGCGGGCATCGGCATAGCGATGGTTGGGAGTATCGGCAATAGCGATGTTGATAGATTGCTCTAATTGGTCACTAACCACACAGCGATCGCCCCAGTTCCAAGTCCCATCAAAATTCTGCAATCCATGGGGTGTTTGACCAGTCAAGAGAACGGCGATCGTTACACCCAAGGCATAAACATCACCAGACTGGCTCCCTTTTCCAGAGTGAGCCACTTCAGGCGCAACATAACCGTTTATAAATTGACCGCCTTGCAAAAGCACGATTTGATTAGAAACTTGATCTTGGGCGATCGTCTCTAAAGAAATAAATCCATAGGATTGTCCCTGATCATGCCAATTGATTAATTGCAGCAAGACTTGGCATAAAATTTCTGTAGCCTCCGCCTCAGAAAAAGATTTGCCTTGGCGAGAAGTGAATATTTCTTGGTATGACCGAAACTGTGAGTGATTTTGCACAATCAATATCTGGTATAGAACTTAGACAAAGTAAAAAAATGGTATGCTACTTCTCTGTTTGAAAAAATTTACTAGGCTTAGTTTTAAATCATAAAAGTGCTAGCACTTTTATGATTTCGTATTACACAAATATTTTAAACATCGGCGCTAATCGCCAATGTTTAAAATTATTTACGGGTTTTATAGCAATTACTAATCCCCAACTTACCAAGCAGGAATTTGATCTCAAGGCGCTATCCAAGAAGAGATGGAAAGGGCGATTCATGAATTGCCCTTTCCATCTCTTCTTGGAGTTTAATAAGAACCAGGACCAAATAAAGGACGGCTTGGTCTAGGGCGTGGCGCTGGCTCCTCATAAGGAGGTTCATATACAGGAGCAGGGGCGCTAGGTTGTTCCACCACAGGCGCAGGAGCGCTGGGGGGTGGCGGTACAAATGCCTCGGCGATTTTATTTTGAGCATCTTTAACAATCTTCTTTTTACGTTCCTGCCAGTAGGGTGTCGCCGCAACCTTACCAGTTGCATCTATCGCTAACTGCCACTTACCCTCTTGATAATATTTTTCCGCTTGTTTAATCAAATCGTTATTTTGTTGCGAATCGTCTTGTAGTTTCTTTCGCAATTCTTCAGCTTTAACTCGCACTCGGCTATCTAAAGAAATTGACGCTAACGCGGTTTCCACTTTTGATAAGTCGCCCGTCTTTTCATAATTAGACTTCGCCGCAATCAACATTTGATTGTTGGCTTTAGCTTCGGCAATTTGTTTATAATTACTAACCGATTTCGCACTGATCGCCTTAGAAACCTTTTGAATCGCTTGCAAACTATTTTCAGTATTCTTTACTTGATAATACCAATATCCCGCAAAAGCAAGTCCACCTGTCAGCAATGCACCACCTAAAATTGCTAAGCCAATTTGCAACTTTCTTTTGATGTTATTTGGTTTAGGGGGAATGCTTTGATTTGCAGTTGGAAATGGAGGAACTACAGTATTTGGCGGAAAGGGATTGACGTTGTTTGCGGGGAAATTGTGAGGCTGCGACGCAGGCTGTTGAGGTGGATAGCTAACAGGAGCGGGGGATGGATATTGGTTAATTGGTGGCGTGGAAATTATGGTTGGGGCAGTGTGTATATTTGGGTTGGCATTGCTGGGATTAACATTGCTACTCACAAGATCCTGCAAAGCCTTCAGCATTTGCCCCGCGTTCACATAGCGAAAGCTGCGGTTAGGATTGAGGGCAATATTCAGAATCTGAATGAACTGATCGCTCACAAGGCAACGATCTTGCCAGTTCCATTTGCCATCTGCCAATTTGAGCGCCTCGGGGGGCATTCCTGTAAGTAATACAATGATTACTACGCCTAGGGCATAGATGTCGGCGCTGGGCGTAGGCTGCTTGGTTTGCAGAACTTCGGGAGCTAAGTAAATGGGGCTAGTACTACCATTACTTGCGGTCAAGACAACTCGCATTTGATTAGGATCATGGGCGATTGTGTCTAAGGAGATAGAGCCATGAGCTTGATTGCGATCGTGTAATTGGGCGAGTTGCTGGAGGGCTTGCTGCGAAATGTCCTTGACTTCGGCTTCAGAGAAGCCTTTGCCCTGTCTTTGGGCCAGCAGCGATCGATAGGTGAGATATGGCGAAAGGTTTTGCATGGTGTTTTACTGCTTCTCCTAAATTTAGTTTCGTAAATAGGCTTGAATTTTTTGGAGGCGATCGCGAATTTGAGAATTATTGGGATCAATTTGCAGCGATCGCCTTAAATAGGCATCGGCAGCGCGATAATCTTGCAAGTTTGCTTTTGCTAAACCCAGTCCATACCAAGCTTCCGCATTTTGGGGCTGTCGCTGAGTAATCTGTTCCCAATAGAAAGCCGCCTTCCCATGATCTTCAATTTCTTCCGCAAATTCTGCACCCAAGTGCATCGCCTTTAAACAGAAGTTTAAATAGACCTCCTGTTGAATAGGCTCTTTCTGCACAACCTCGTAGGCTAAAGTCAGTGCATAATTCAGCCGACCAATGGAAAGATAAAGATGGGCAGTGTCCCAGTTTACAGACTCAGTAATCGCCAATGGTGATTGCATCATGATTAATCCTTACAATCAGCGCTTAAATATCCGATTGGAACCACCCGAACCAATCGGATTGACAGTGAGAATTTCTTTGATTTTCTCTTCGCTATATCCTTTGGATTGTAGTAAAGGGGCAATATAATCCTTGACTTGTTGATCTACCATGGCATTCAACTCAGTCCCATCAATTATATCTAAAGGAAAAATATCAAGCTTACCGCCCAGATTTCGCGCGAAGAACCAGCTAAAAAACTGGAAAATAAAAACATATGTGTATATGCCAAGCAGATTAAGTAAAACAATTAGAGTAATGTCGAGCGCCATAAGTAAAACCCCAAAGAATCGTGATTAATATTGTTTAGAAATAACGTCCACTTGTCGTGAATGAAACCCTGAGAAACCAGACAAAAATCGTCATGAGAGCCAGCATTATTAATATTACTGCTGTTACGTTAGAGGGGACGGGAAGGCTATTTAACTGCCGCATGACTCTAGGAATACCCAGAAAGGTCGCGAACCATAGTCCTGCAGAAATGATCGCTGACCAAATAGTGATGGAAGCACGGATATCAAAAGGTACAAAGCCAGCCCCAATAAACGCAAGTACTGTAAACAAAAGTGCCGCGCATCCTGCTAATAGCAAAGGGAATCCATTTAGCTGGTCTTCAAGTCTGGTGATCCTCCCCACAAATAGATCGCTACCATAATTCTCAATAATTACATAAGTCCGAATTCGATGATGGGAAACAACACAAAAACGTCTGAAATCTTTTCTGTTTGCTCGTTTAATTGGGAATGCCAATACAGGTGAAGGTGAATCATCAGTTAAATGAGCGTCCGTCAACCAGACCACACTACAGTCTGTATCTGGATATTGCCTTAATTGATCAAGATTGGCTGCTACTCCTGCTGCAATCTCTTCGGCTTTTCCTTTGAAATCGGGAATGATGTAACCATCTAAATCTCCTCCCGTTAGCTTCATGTAGGGGGTATATCTTATACCCGTTGTCATGAAGTAACGAATAGCGACTTGATCTAGCCAAGATTGACCTTTCTCCACTTGAAGATCTATAAAGTCCCACCAAGTCATTACTTGTGGGGGTCTCTTATTGAACTGATTGCGCGGAGAAGGAATGGACTGTTGAATGGGAGGTTGCGAAGCTGAAGTATAGGGATCGTTGTAAGGAGGGGGACTGCTAATAGATTGAGAAGTATAAGCAGATGGAGGATTACTTCCGTAGACAGGGGGAGGAGTAATTGGAGGCTGATAGGTTGGAGGCTGGATCGATTGAATGGGAGTGTTAGAGATTGGAACGATTTCGGGTATCAGGGGAGCCGCCGCAATTATAAAATTGCCAGCGAGGGCAATTCTTACTGGCGCATCAATTTTGTAACTACTAATTGCCTGACCATTTACAAATGTGCCATTGGTGCTGTTGAGATCATCGACTTGCCAAGCGTTATTGCCAAAACTCAAGGCGATATGACGTTCGGCAATGCCATCGATATTCGGTAAGTTAATTGTGCAGTCCAAGGCAGACCCCACAATATATTTGATCTCTGGCTTCAAGGTAAAGCTCTGTCCTGTATGTTCAATTAAAAGTTTTAACTTCATGACCAGCCTGTAAACTCCTAAATAAATGCCCCTAAACTTTAATCAACACAAGTAATACTTGAATGCAGTAAATTCAGTATCTCTTTTGATGATCTTCACACTCTAAAGATATACTAAAACTTACAAAAATTTACATAAATATCTTCAGAAGCCTTAATATTTAAATATAGTTATTTTTAGCAAAGTCAACATCTATGAAACCGCCCCTTAGCTCAGGTTTAACATTAGGCGATCGCTACACAGTGGTGCGGATACTTGACCAAGATCAATCATCAAGAGTCTATCTAGTTGAGGATGAGGCTAATGGGGGCAAAATTTTATTAATGAGGGAATTTTTTGGCGAGAACCCTAACATTTTTCAAGAAATACGGATGTTATTGCAGACACAGTTATCGCCATTATTAGGGTTTAAGCATCCGCATCTGCAACAGTTTTATGAAACCTTTGTCCAAGACGAGAATCTGTATGTGGTTGAAGCTTATCTGGATGACAATGTTAATTCTCTGTTTAGAGATGGATTTAGCGAAGATCTAATTACCAGCTTGTTGCAACAAATGCTGACCGCCCTCAATCAGATCCATCAAGTCAATGTCTATCATCGCAATGTTTCCCCAACTGCCATTTTTCAGTTGCCAAATACAGAATATTTTGAGCTAAAAGATTTTGGGGTATTTCAAAATATTCGTACTTTGCTAGGTTCTGTTGCAATGCCAAAGTATGGAGATCAAATTAAGGAATTATCAGGAATTACTTTTTACAGCGATAAGGATACGGATTTATATAGCTTGGCGGTGACGGCAGTTAGTTTATTTACTGGTAAGTCATTAACTGATTTGTTTGATCCTGATACTAAGGCTTGCATTTGGGAACGTTATCGATTGGTCAGCGATCGCCTAGCCAATGTGATCAATAAAATGCTGGCGGTTGATCCTGTGGCGAGGTTTTCTAGTGCCGCTGCCGCCTTAGAAGCATTGTCGGGCAATCCTCAACCCATCCCAACTGTGAAGCCTTTTAATCAATATGTTTCGCCTGCGATCGCCACGGTTCCATCAATTTACGCGCCTACAAATGAAAGTTCCTACAATTCACAAAATGGCTATGCACAAAATCCTTCTGAATTTACAAATAATTGGCAAACTCAAGTAGTTGACCCTACGGGTAAGTCACAGGGTAATAATCAGGGGCTAATTGCGCTAGGAGTTGGCGGCGGGGTGATGTTATTGGCGATCGCGGCAACTCTGGCAACCAGAGATCCACGACCACAGGTTGCGAGTACGCCCACACCAGCGCCGACTGTTGTTGTCACGGTCACATCTCAGCCAACTTCTCAACCCAGTACGCAGCCCACAGATATTCCTAACCCTGCGCCCACATCTCCCCAAAATGTAAGTCTCACAGAAGATGAAGCGAAGCAATTAATTATTAACTGGCAAAATGTTAAGCCTAGTGTATTTGCCTTTCCCTTTGATCGCCAATTAGCAGCACGCTATACAACAGGCTCACTTTTACAAGACATTGTCAAACCCAATGGTTCGATTGATTGGCTGCGTCAGAATAATTCCTATTACAAGTATGGCTTCCGTTCTGTTGGTGCGCCGCGATTTATTTCAAAAGATGATTTTCAAGCAATTGTGGAAGTGCGGTTGATTGAGCAGTACACGATGTATCGCAATGGCAGGGTGATTGAGAGTGAGAGTGATTATTATGACAAGGTGGTTAGATTTGTATTGCGGAAGGAAGATGGCAGTTGGAAAATTAGCGATCGCAAGTCTTTGTAGGATTTAAAATCTAAGAGTGATTGCTGGCTCTTGTTAAGAGAACTCCAAAAAGATAAGAGCCGCGCTATGCGCGGCTCTTACTCCCTTCCCAGTGAATAATTAGGCGTACGCGGCGAAGCCGCGCACGCCTAATTATTCACTTTACAATGCCTATTTTTTGGGTGGGAAGGGAGTATCTTTACTGAAGGGCTAAAATTTTAGATGCTTTGAGGAGACTTTCTTCATAAAGAACTTCGCGACCCCAACGTTGCAACTGCTGACCCAGCAGCGTGTCGGCACTTTGATCTGACAAAGGTGAAACCTGATGCACGCGGTAGTTTTGGGCTACACCACCCGCTTCCATCCGCATACAGCCAGTAGACTCAGAACAAAATACATTGCAAGCGTCGGAGTTTTGATTGGAGGCAGTCAGCCGTAAACCAATCAGATCGCCGATGACCTCGCCAGCATCACCGACAGGAATCGCCGCTAGCTCCGCTTTTACTTTGATCCCATCACGCCCCTCGAAGGTAATGTGTTGAATATCATAGTCGCCACCTTCCACCTTACGCTCAATAGGTAGCCAATCGAGGCGACTGGCAATCCATCCCAAAAACATCAGTGCTTGGGTGCTATTACCCTTTTCGTAATCGATGGTGATGCCATCGATTTCCCAAACGGCAGCGCGGCGATCGGGTTGGTCAAAGGCTTGCGCTGTGAGTTCCTGCCAAGGAGCGAGGCGTTGCCAATTTAAATCGGCGATCTGGGTGCTGGACTGGATCATGCTCTGAACCTTGAGCAAGTCTGCTTCCGATTTGCTGAAGGTTGCCGAATCGACAATCAGGCGATCACTAAGATTGACCATCTTCTCAAACATTCTTGTATTTGGGGCGGGGCTGTCCTTCCACCACAAGAATACAGGCAAGTCGGGGACTAACAATTCTGGCAGAATACTATGTACTCTTTCAAAAGCTCTTTTTGAACCAGTAAGAGTGATGTATTCGCCGCAAATCAGAGAGCTGCGGGTCTTTTGGATCGGACAGTAAGCTGCCACTTGAGCCGATATACCCTGATCTTCTTCATCTACAGCAACCAAGTCGATTACTCGACAAGGACTTTGAGAGGCGATCGCATCAACCGAAGCCATGCGCGAAGCCGCTCCCACAGTTTCAGGTTCATACACTAATAGATTAAAAGTAGTCGCCCGAGCTGCTGAGTTTTCGCCGTAGGATTGCCAGATTTTGCTTAGCTCTGCTTCGACTTGAGAGACAGAAACATCCTTGGGAGATTGCAAAGATACAACGGAGTTTGATTGTGCACTCATAGGAATTTAAGAATTAGGAAATATGTAATACCAGATAGAGAAATGGCATAGCCATTTCTCTATCTAAAAACCCTGAGATTGCTCCGCCCGCGTAGCGGGCGGAGCAATCTTACTTACAGCCTGCGCCACTGCCGTCCATCACGTTCAATCAGTTGTTCTGCTTCACTTGGTCCCCATGAGCCAGCTTCATACTGGGGAACGACACTAGGATCATTAGGCATTTCCCATGCTGATAATGCAGGGGTAACCACTTTCCAAGCTGCTTCCACTTCATCACCACGAGTGAAGAGCGTCTGATCGCCGAGCATACAGTCTAGCAATAGGCGATCGTAAGCATCCGAGCCTTCGACCCCAAAGGTCTTACCATAACCGAAGTCCATTTCTACTGATCGCGATCGCAAATCCGCACCAGGCATTTTTGCTTCAAACTTGAGCGAGATGCCTTCATTTGGTTGGATTCGCAGAGTTAGCACGTTAGGCGAAACCTGCTTAGCGGCTGACTGAAATAATAGGTAAGGAACTTGACGAAACTGGATCGCAATTTCGCTGACCTTCTTAGGCATCCGCTTTCCAGTTCGTAGATAAAAGGGAACTCCCTGCCAACGCCAATTATTAACCTCAAACTTCATCGCCACATAGGTGGGAACTAAAGATTCAGGATTGACATTTGGCTCATTGCGATAACCTTCGACTTGCTTGCCCTTCATCCAGCCCGCGCCATACTGCGCCCGCACGCAAGAACGGTCTAGTTTACGGGTATCAGCTAAGCGGGTCGCTTGGATCACCTTCACTTTTTCGTTGCGTAAGGAATCGGCATCCATAGAGTTCGGTGGCTCCATCGCCGTCAGACAAAATAGCTGCATCAAATGATTTTGCAACATATCTCTGAGCGCCCCAGCATTCTCGTAATATCCCGCCCGATCTTCAACGCCAACGGTTTCCGCCACAGTGATCTGCACATGATCAATAAACTGACGGTTCCACAATGGTTCAAAAATGGCGTTGGCAAATCTCAGTACTAAGAGATTTTGGACTGTCTCCTTACCAAGATAGTGATCAATACGATAGATCTGCTTCTCATCGCAGGCTTTCTGAACAACGCGATTGAGATCTTGACAAGAAGACAAATCACGACCAAAGGGCTTTTCAATCACCAATCGAGTCTTGTTAATGTCTTTGATCATGCCTGCTTGTCCTAGTTTCTCGATCGCGTCGGTAAAGTAGTTGGGCGAGACTGCTAAGTAGAAAACGCGATTTCCGCGTGTACCGCGCTCTTTGTCTAGCTGGCTGAGAAATTCATCAAGTTTTTTATAATCATCCAGATTACCCATATCTAGAGATTGGTAATACAAACCTTCGGCAAAGTTTTGCCAAATTGGTTCGGCTCCAATACCTACGGAAAATTTTTCGATACCTTCACGCATCTGCTCACGAAAATAATCGTGACTCCAAGGTCTTCGCGCTACGCCAACGATGGTGAGTTCAGGCGGAAGCCGACGTTGCTGTTTGAGATGATAGATTGCTGGAACTAGCTTGCGGATTGTCAAGTCACCTGACGCGCCAAAGATCACAAGGATCAATGGCTCTGGTGTTCTTTCTTGCTGTAAACCAACCCGTAAGGGATTTTCGAGTATTTGTACCACAGGCTTTCGGCTATTGAACGCTAGCTAAATTCTAGCTAACGCATTGATTATTCCCTAAATATCGCCTGTTTTCCTTTAGAATCACAAAACTCAAATAGGTTTACAGCGCATTGTGCTTGAACCGATACTGCGGACATTTTAAATTGGGTCATAAGCAAAATAAATGGTTGGTTCGAGTTACCTTCACTAATGAGTCTAGCGATCGCCACGGCGATCGCGTTGATGATGGATATAAGTGGGTTTGCAGGTAAGTATTTTTTAATGGCACAGCTTCGCCGTGCCATTAAAAAATACTTACAGCTTATTGAGGTCTTGATGGGTACAGAGAAAATTTTGATCATCGGCACGAAGCGCTGTAGTGATCTATACAAAAATACGTCCCCAACCATCATTTCCTGCGGGAGCCCAACGCAGTTCTAGCATGGCGCGGGTGTAGATAGCACCCCTGCCATTCATCGCAGATCCTGTATAACTGTCATTGAACGAACCATATGGGTCATTTACAACATAGTCATTACCCTTCTTCCCGATCGCAACGATCATATGTCCACCAGAAGGAGCATCATCAGATCCCCGATGGAGAATTCCAAGTACGACTGGCTTCCCTTTAGCAAGGGAGTTATCAATATCGGCGAAGGAAAGACGATAGGAGAAGGAAGAACTAATGCCATAACCACTGAGAACCTTGGTCTGCACATCATGATTAGTTGAATCACCGATCGCAAGAACCTTTCTAAGATATGCGTCATCACCAGTTGCTCCAATCAAGGTGCCGGGCTTGAGAAATTCAAGACACATGGCACAAGCCGATGAATTGCAAGTCCGTTCACCTTGGGTGTAGTTATCGACTTGACTAAAAAAGGGAACATTAAGAATAGAAGCCACAGGAGGAGCAGGAGGCTTAACCCTGAACTTCTCAATCCACTCCGCATCCTTAGCTCCATCCTTACCATCATCAATCAAAAGTGCTGGGGGGATAGCTGTTTGCAGTTCCGCGACTGCTTTGGCATGATTCGCATTCTTTTCTGAGAAAAATTTAAAAAAGTTGCGTAGATCCGCTGCACCACCATCAGTTTTACCCCCTCGATAGGCAACCACCCACGGGGCAGTTGCTGTAAGCAGTTCGGGTGGAAGTGCTGACTTCAAGATACCGATACTAGCAACATGATTAGGATTCTTGTCGTTGTAGTACTTGAAAAAATTACTGAGATTTGCAACCATTTCTATTTCTCCTTATTATTGAATTTAAAAGACACATAGGACATATAGACAGGTGTAGGGCTTTTAAGTAGATAGAATCAGCCGTTGTTTCGCCCGCTACGCGGGCGAAACAACCTTCTATTTTTTCTAGTTTACTTATGCCTAATTACTTAATTAAAACCTAAAGATAATTTTAAGAGCGGTGCTTTTAGAATTATCTTTGTAATACTTATACCAAAAAAGAAATGGCGTAGCCATTTCTTTTTTGGTATAAGTATTACTGACTTTAATATCAACTTATAAAAGTGTAGTCATACTTTTTTTACTGTGAGAGGATTACTTGTTGTAGTAATAGGCGATGTCTTTGTCCTTGAGCGGAGCAAAACCTGCATCTATCAACTTTTGATTAAGCTCATCTTGGGAGATATGCTTTGCACCAATTCGCACAATTCGCGATCGCATGGTGTTGGTGACTCCACTGCGCTGACGATTAGCTTCTAGTGCCATGACACTGTGGTAAAGATCAAGTTTTTTAGGATCGATGGGAGTACCGTCAAAGTCATTCCCTTCCGCGATCGCCACATCAATGGCATCAGCACCAGTTTGAGAGTTTTCAGACATATAGTTTTTCTGTATATACATTAATAATTAAATGACAGCGCGATGCGCCAAGAAAGATATTAAAAGTGTTGCTTTGCAACACTTTTAATATCTTTCTTGATTTGAAACGCAAAACACCATAAAAAAATGGAGCTAGCTTGGCTAGCTCCATTTTTTTGATTAGGAAATACGCAAAAGTTCGACATCAAAAATCAAAGTGGCATTGGGAGGAATCACTCCACCCGCACCACGAGCGCCATAACCAAGATCGGGGGGAATGATCAACTTATAGCGATCGCCGACTCGCATATTTGACAGCCCTTCATCCCAGCCTTTGATCACTTGACCAACGCCAAGCTTGAACGAAAAAGGACTATTGCGATCGCGAGAGCTATCAAACTTGCTGCCGTCTTCAAGTGTCCCTGTGTAATGCACAACTACAGTGTCACCCTTTTTAGGTGTTGCGCCTGTGCCTGCGACAATGACTTGGTACTTGAGTCCACTGCCTGTTTCTTTGATTTCGGTATCACTCATATCTTTTAAAGGTGTTGCTTCCTCTATTTTTAATTCTGTTGTGGTTGGTGCGCCCGTTGATGGTGCGCCAACACCAGCAATCGCCGCTTGTCCGCCTGTAATTTGAGCAATTACAATGACCAAGACTGCTACTGCCATAATGCCAAAGCTAATCAAGATTCCTTTCAAGGCTATATTCTCCAATCAATTGCGTGATGACTCAGCTACTGGCATATTACAGTGCTTTGCGCTTAATTAAAACCCAAAAAAGATTGACAGCGCGGAGGAGCCGCGCTGTCAATCTTTTTATACCAAATAAAGAAATGGCGTAGCCATTTCTTTATTTGGAAAACCATACGGAGTTTGGTTTTCAATCCACAAAAGTGTAGTCACGCTTTTGTGAATTGGTATTAGTAACAGAGAAAGTGTTGCTCGGCAGAGCTTTCTCTGTTGTTAAAAAGAGACTATTTCAGCATTGACACCAGCTTGGGCAAGCTTCTGTACCAATTGACTCGCCGTAGGGCGATCGCTATAGGCTCCCACTTGCATCACGGTACGTCCACCACGCGACAGCCGAAAAGCACTTGGCACAATGGTTTTAACCTTGCGAACCACCACATTAGAACTCGCAGGAACAATCACGCGATACTGGAGCGCCTTACCCGTGGCAGGATCTAGGGCTGATGGTAAAACTGCTACCTGTCCAGAATTATTGGGTTTTGTGTACTCGCGCTCAATCACGATGCTGACAGGTGCGTTATTACTTCCATTGGAAATAACAGGATTGGGCAGGGCTTGAACTGGTGGTTGGGCAGGCACAAATACAGGCGCAGGATTAGAGGCAATTGGTCTGGGTGTAATCGGTTTAGGTGCAGTCGCGATCGCAGGAGAACTAGACGCACGCAAATCGAGCAAGCCTTTAACGCGAGCAGCATTAATTTGATTGCCAACCGCCACAATGGGAATCGTGGTAGCGTTATTAATATCCGACTCACGGTTATTTCTAAAGACGTTATTTCCCAAGGAATTAGTCGTTCCTAAATCAGGACGCGGAGAACCACTGGAACTGCTCAGTACCACAACTCCATTGCGCTGACTGTCCGAAATGGTGTTGCCGCGCAAAGTGGGTTGAGCCGTATTAGAAATAATAATGCCATCGACATTTCGAGAGATATTATTGCTAGTTACCGTCACTTGCGATCGCTGTCCAATGGACAAGCCAAAGCCTGTATTCTCAAATCTATTGCCACGAATTTCACCAGTACTCGAACCCACTGCCGAGATGCCACTGCCTCTATTTTCCGCAAATAGATTATTGCCAATATAAGCATTTGCGATTCCTGTCAAAAGGATGCCATCGTGGGTATTGCCGACAAAGCGATTGTTCGCGATCGTGACATTGCGACTAGATTCTAGCCATAGTCCATAGCCACGAGGGTTGCTATTGGTGACGGTAATTCCTTCAATGCGCGAGTCATTTGCCGCCGCGATCGCAATATTTTGACTGGCAAAAGTGGAACTTACAAAGCGTCCACCACCATTAATGACAATACTTCCATCGGTACTACCATTTTGGCTACCAATTAAAGAAGCACCACGAGGCAAGCGAATGGGAAAGTTTTCACCACTAGCACTGCTGTAAGTACCATTACTTAGTTGAAAAATAGTTCCAGACTGAGGGTTTGCCGCGATCGCGGAAGTGATTGTCCGAAAAGGTCGATCCGCATTGCCCGCATCGGCGCTATCTGTACCTTGGGGAGAGATGTAGACAACTTTTTGAGTGTTAGCGATCGCGGGACTGGTGAGAGCGAAGGCGCAGGCGGCGCTTACAAAAATATTAGTTAAACAGGGAAACTTATGCATATTGAGACATCCTCAAGATATCTAGCGAACATGGCTAAGTAGACTAGCAGTAACTTGTTTTTGTTGCTAGTCCACTTAGCGATTAATCATTAAAAGTGTTGCGAAGCAACACTTTTAATGATTAATCGCTTTACTAGCCATTAGGACGGCTCATTTGAGCTAAATCGAGAACTTCTGCTAACTTCTCTTCACTCATTAGTCCTTTATCCAAAACCACTTGACGTAAGGACTTGCCAGTAGCGAGAGATTCCTTGGCGACATCCGCCGCATTGAGATAACCAATGTGCGTATTCAGCGCCGTGACCAGAGATAGACTTCCTTCCGCATAGGCAAGGCAGCGATCTTCTACAGCGATAATTCCCTGAATACATTTAGTTGCCAAAGTGTCGATCGCCCTGCCCAAAATCTCAATACTCTGAATCAAATCATAGGCAATGAGCGGCATCATCACATTCAGTTCCAATTGTCCCGCCTGTGCAGCAAAGGCGATCGCGGTGTCATAGCCGATCACCTGATAGCAAACCATATTCATCATCTCCGCAATCACAGGATTATATTTACCTGGCATGATCGATGAGCCTGGTTGCACAGGAGGCAGCATGATTTCGCGTAGTCCCGTTTTAGGACCTGAATCCATCAGCCGTAAATCATTGGCGATTTTGCTAGTGTCTTGGGCAAGGTTACGAATTGCGCCCGATACATTCACAAAAGGAGCCATGCTCTGCATCGCCGCCATCAAGTTTGGCGCAGATTTCAGCGCAAAGCCTGTAATTTCGCTCAGTTTCTCGGCAACGCGATCGCAATATTGGGGATGGGTGTTTAAGCCAGTCCCAGAGGCACTGCCGCCTAGTCCAAGAATTTTTAAGTCTTCGGCAGCAAGGCTAATGCGTTTGATGTGATCGCTCATAATTTGGGCATAGGCTTGGAATTCATCCCCAAGGCGCACAGGCACAGCATCCTGTAAATGGGTGCGTCCTGACTTGACGATATTCGCAAAAGCGATCGCCTTAATCCGTAACTGTTCATCCAGATTTGCCAGCGCAGGCAAAAGGACATGATCGAGAGCTAATAATGCACCGATTCTAATCGCGGTGGGAATCACATCATTGGTTGACTGTCCATAGTTGACATGATCATTGGGATTGACATTGGTATAGTTGCCCTTAACATCACCCAAAATTTCAAGGGCGCGATTGGCAAGGACTTCATTGATATTCATATGATGCGATGTGCCAGCCCCCGCTTGATAGACATCGACCACAAACTGATCGCGCAAATTGCCGTCTAATATTTCATCTGCCGCACCTGCGATCGCCATGCCCATCGCCACTGGAATGCATCCTAGTTCTGCATTCACTAGAGCCGTTGCTTTTTTTATCAGCAGCCCCGCATCGACATAGGTGGGCAGGGGCTTGAGTCCACTGATTTTAAAGTTCTCAATTGCCCTAACAGTTTGAATTCCGTAATAAACATCATCGGGCAGGGACATCTCGCCCATGGAATCGCGTTCGGTTCTAGTCATAGTTTTATTGGCAATTAGCAACCAATCTTTGATGGAGCAGTTTTGCTGCACTATCAAAAATTGTCACTTACTTTAATTGTTGGGATTTTCAGTTTCTGTCGGTGAACTTGTGGGACTTGGTGAGGTAGTTGGCATAGGAGGATTTGATGATCTGGGTAATGGTTGAACTTGAGTGGGGACAGGCTGAGACGGCTTTGATTCGGGTTTCGGCACTGGCATCAAGTATAGTACGGCGGAAGCGATCGCTATACTAAGCACACCCGCGATCGCAGGTATGGCTTGCACGCTCATCGGTGATTGCGATCGATAGTCGTCGATGTGGGTGACTAGCTTCAGGTCAGGCAAAGTTTGCGAGTCACAACATAAACGATCCAATCCTTCCATTAAGTCAAACAGTTGAATCGTATTTAATTTTATCTGAATATTCTGAGCAATGGCGAATTCAGCTTCTCCCAATGCAATCGATAAAATATGCAGATGTTTACCGTCAGACTCTAATTTGACCTGCTGATCGGGTATCGCCACCGAAGTATTGCTGCTCAAAGCTTGCACATAAGCGCCCACCACTTTGACTAAAGCTTTAAGCAGTTCCAGACCACCCACAATTGGCTCAGGATGATGATTGAAGCGGCAACCAAAGCTAGTTAAAATCGAGAGAGTGTCACCACTGGTACTGATTCCTTCAATACTCAAAGAGCAGCTAGGAAAGTTATAGCTACGTTGCATCATTAGTCGATCGCTCCATCAAACAAGCTACTCCACAATCGATATTCCCCAGCAATCCCGCTACATAATAACAATCGCAATAGCAAATGCAAAGCTAACTCACGAATTTCATCTTTGGATAGGGGCGAGGGCGATCGCATTCTGCCAACATATAAAGATCTAAAACGCTCAAGGTAAGATTCTAAAAAAGCTTGGTTTTGCTGTAACCCTAAAGCTTCAATCTTACCATCGAGCATCTGTTGATGTGTACTCAGCAATAGCCTTAGTCCAGTATCTAACTGCTTGGCGATCGTGCAGATAATTTTGATTAGAGCCTTTAGCTCTTCACTAGTTAGGGTAGCCCGTTGATAATTGCGCCTAAGCGGATTAGTGTTGCGTAACCGCCAAAAAGCAACACGACTCGGAATCGCTTTTTCTAAACCTAACTGTTCAATCAGGACAAGCATTACTTCAACTGCTTCTAAATCAAGCGCCTCGATCGCCAGAAGCAGGTGGTCAACATCCATGCGGACAGTACGGGGACAACCCCGAACAAAGTCCTTAGGAAAGTGTAAATCGAGGTTTGGTGGGGCAGAAATATTTAACTGCATAATTCGCAGTGAAGTCTTACCTAATAGAGTTTATCCGATGGGATGCTTGACAAATTAGTTGGCTTTCAGCTACAAGCCTCAAAAAACCATGCCCGTAGCTGACGGCTGTAACTTTAAGCTTGGCGAGAGTAGTACTCAATAACCAGTAGTTCGTTCACTTGCAATGCTACCCATTCACGTTCAACAACGCCATTGACCTTACCAGTCAATTTCGCCTTGTCAAACTCTAAATGGCTAGGAATGTTGGACAATCCTGGGAACTCAAGGTTACGCTCAACAATCTTACGAGATTTTTCGTTATCCTTGACGCTGATGACTTCACCTGGGCGGCAGCCATAGCTAGGAATGGTGACACTCTTACCATTGATGGTGATGTGACCATGATTGACAAGTTGACGCGCGGCGGGAATTGTCGGTGCAAATCCCATTCTAAAAACTGTGTTATCCAGACGCATCTCCAGAAGTTGCAATAGTACTAAACCAGTCGAACCCTTAACTCGTCTGGCTCGGCGCACATAGCGCAGCATCTGAGTTTCGGTAAGCCCGTAGTTAAAACGTAGCTTTTGCTTTTCTTCAAGACGTACTGCATATTCAGAACGCTTTTTGCGATCTTGACCATGTTGTCCAGGTGGATATGCGTGCTTAGGTTGCTTGCGGCTGAGACCAGGGAGTTCTCCCAGTCTTCTGACGATTCTGAGGCGCGGACCTCTATAACGGGACATAGCTCCTTCCTTATTACTGTTGAAAACTTGACAGCCTATCTAGTATATGGCAACTTTGCCAAAAATCTTAATCAAATTATTGAAGCTGTCGCAAAGCCTCAAAAAGCGATCGCGTTGCGATCACTCTTTTGCTTGCAAAGCCCGAGAAGCAAGTGGCGGCGCTACGCGCCG
>MNZA01000205.1 GCA_001873375.1 Oscillatoriales cyanobacterium CG2_30_44_21 | reverse complement strand
TCCCAAATCGGCATCGTCCATTTCTTAGAAATATTCCGCATCGCCAAATAAACCAACTTGAAAGCAGCCTCATCGGTCGGGAAAATCTGTTGCGACTTAATCACCTTCCGCAAACTACTATTCATCGACTCAATGGCATTGGTGGTATAAATCGCCCTGCGAATCTCAGGGGGGAAGGCAAAGAAAGGGATAATATTCGCCCAATGACTGCGCCAAGACTTGGAAATCGATGGATATTGCTCGTCCCACTTTTCGGCAAAGAGTTCGAGATTAAACTCAGCCTCCGATTCGGTGGCAGCACTGTAAATCGCCTTGAGGTCAGCACAAACTTGTTTGCGATGCTGCCAAGGCACAAAAGCAACCGAATTTCTAACCATGTGGACAATGCATAACTGCACCTGAGTTTTGGGAAATACAGTCTCAGGCTGAGTAATATTAGAGCGGGCTTAGCCCACCCCAAAACTTTTTAGATCGGCGATCGCATTATTTTTTCTTGGACTTGCAAACAGCAGTTAATACCTTGCCCAATTCACTTTTCTCTGGGAGCAACATTTTTCCACCCTTAGTGGTCATTTTTAGAGGCTTAACTTGACCCTTAAAGATGACCGCTTGCTTGTCTTGAGTAACTACTCTGGACTTGCAACTGCCTTTGAATTGACTTGTACCGCCAGTCATACCATTTTGAGGAACAGGAAAAATAATCATTTGCTCGTAAATTACATTATCTCCTTGCTTTTGGATTGTGTTGTTGTTGAAGTGGTATTTGAGTCTCCTAGAATCACTCACAACATATGTCCACTTGCTACCTGCACTGAAAGCAGGCTGTAAACAAAACGAAGTTAAAATACCAAAAGTTAAAACTAGCCAAACTTTTTTCATGTCATACATATTCTCCCAAAAGATACATATCTAACTTAACAGCGAACTAAATAACTTTGATATCAAATTTTTAGTTACTTCATAACTCTTTGTGTCCAGATAAATAGCCGCAATCAATGCTTCAAAGGTTTCTCCTAGTACAGAAGACTGTTGAACGATATTTTGCTTTTGCTCGCCCCGACCTAAGCGTATAAATGATGCAATATCAAGATCTCGAAACAAGTTTCCTAAGCTTTCTCTTCTTTCAATCTCACTCTTTTTGTTTGTGATGCTCTCCCGACTGCTATAACCTCTCTCAATAAGTAATTCAGTGAGGATTGCCTTCAGGATTGCATCACCAAGAATTCTATAAACTTCCTGATCCTCACAATTTCTACCTTGTTGTTGTTCTTGAGCAAATGCTTTTCGGGTAAGTGCGCGGACTAGTAGATTCTTATCCAAAAATGTATAGCCTAGCTTTTCTTCAATAAACGTAATATGTTCTGATTTCATTTTAAATACTGTAAATGTGTTATCAAATTTTCAAGAGAATACAGTCTATAGAATCTCTGAGTAGTGTAGAGAAATTCTCGTGCATTGCTAATGCGCTCTCTTCAGTATTAATTTTGCTCAATCGCCGCACCCGTTAAGTTTGCATCCTTTAAGTCTGCGCCACGCAAGTCTGCGCCTGTTAAGTCGGCTCCCTGCAAATCGGCATACTGAAAGTTAACACCACGCAAGTCCGCGCCTCTGAGATTAGAAAATTGCAAATTAGCATGGCTACAGTTACTACCATTAAGCAATGCGCCGCTAAAATTGACCTGTTGCAAATCTGCCGCGGTAAAATCGATTCCCCGCAAAACTAGTCCTGCAAAGTTACGCTGTCCCAGCTTGTATTGATGCAGCAAGGTCTGGGCATTTGGGATAGAGGATATGTCTAGTTGCGTTAACGAACTTGGTGATGTTGCCAAATTGCTTGACCTAAGGGCACTTCCGCGGGAGTGATCGCCTAGCTCATCCACAATTCTCAATACGCCGACAATATTACCGTGGGAGTCATGGACTAGCACGGTCGAGACGCTGACATCAATCCAACTGCGATCGGGTAGTTGCAGAGTCATCTGCTGGCCTTCTAAGGGCTTACCCGCGAGGGTTTCAAGGATCGATCCTTGTAATTCCATAGCTTGAGATTCGATTAGATTTGGCAAAGAAGAACCTAGGGCGGAGCTATTCCAAGCAAAAAGACGTTCTGCCGCCGCATTCCACAAGAGAACTTTCCCTTCAGGGCTAATGATATCGATCGCCACTGGTACGGACTTAATCACCGCTCTGAGCAGTTCATTAGTGCGTTGGAGATTGGACTCGGCTTCGCCTCTCTCGCTGATATCAATGCAAACTCCATCAGCTAAAACGATTCCTGACTCTAAGCGATAGTAACGGGTGATATTTTGCACCCACTTCACTTCCCCTGAGATGGCAATGACGCGAAATTCATGGCGGAAAGTGGCAAGTTTATCAAATCCTGCCTTGATCAAAGCTTTGAACTGATCAAGGTCTTCAGGATGGATTAAATCTAATAACTGATAGGGATTGGAAGCGGCAAATCTGGGAGATACACCCACCAAATCGATCAAGCCATCGCTGATAAATGGCACGGCGATATGCTTGTCCACATCCATAGTCAGGCGATAGAGAGTGGCGGGCATACTGGCGGCGATCGCGGCGAGACGCTGCTCACTCTCTTGCAAAGCCGACTCCGTAAGTTTGCGCTCCGTAATATCGCGAGAATTAATCACTAATCCCTGCACATTACTATCCTGCAAAAGGTTACAGCAGACTGACTCGATATAAATCCAATCGCCATTAATATGCTGATAACGCATCACGATCGGCGAAGATACTGAAAGATTATCGACAGAATTGGTAAGAAAATCTTGGAAAACTGGTAAGTCATCGGGATGGATAAACCGAACAAACTTTTTACCAATCAAATCTTCAGGCATATAGCCCAAAGTCTGAAAGATGGCAGGGCTACAGTATTGGATGGTTGTATCTATATTTAAAATATTGACAATGTCGGAAGAATGCTGCATCATTGCTCGCAATTTTGACTCATTACGGGTCAAATTTTTAGAAATACGCCGTTGTTCATCTCTTTCCACTCGAATTTGGCGATCCATTAGGTTCAGTTTGGCATTCATCTCCGCGACTCTAATTTCTAGTCTTTGATGGGATTGCTGCAACTTCTCTAGTTCTTGCTTCCGTTGGGTAATATCTTGAATCCACCAACGCATTCCAATTACTTTGCCATCGGCAACATCACGGATACTAATAATCGTAAAGCTCGCATCAAAGGGCTGCCCCGTGGGGAATTGCATCCTAAAGTCGAGGCTCTTGATATTCTGTCCCCTTTGCAATTGTCCAATCAGCCTTTGAAATTGTTCGCGATAGGAAGGATAGACAAAATTTTCGAGATTTTGATCAATGGGATGGTAGCCCAGCATCAGCATCGCCGCCCGATTAGCTTCCGTAATCACTCCACTTCCATCAGTTACAAAATATCCATCAGGCGCAAAGTCAAATAGCTCTTGATAGCGCTCTAATTCTGCTAACTGCGATCGCTGATTGATTTGCAGTTCTGATAAGTTGTCTTTTAAAACGTTAATCGCATCTTCGAGATTAAGATTCTTGGTTTCGACTCCTAAAGAAGATGATACGGATGTGTCTGCAATATGTTCTAGTTCATGCAGTTGCTGAATCGAGGCTGCGATTAGTTCGAGACCAAGGTGCATTCCCATAAACAATCCACGTTTTAATCAGTCCTTCAAGACTTAACCAGTATAGCTGTCGCCAGTCTTGTCAAGACGCAAAACTCAAGAAGTGAGTTGCGCCAACACTTATAGGACTTACGCAAAGCGGTGCCCTTACAATCCGCTTTGCGGGTTTCAAACCAACACTCAAATAAATTAAAGGGTGGCGCTTCGCGCCACCCTTTAATT
>MNZA01000222.1 GCA_001873375.1 Oscillatoriales cyanobacterium CG2_30_44_21 | reverse complement strand
ATTCTCCTGATTTTAATCCTATTGAAATGCTTTGGTCAGTCCTCAAAGCTTTTATCAGGCAGTTTAAACCTCAGACCTTATTTGCGATTCAACAAGTATTGCGAATCTTTTTGCTGCTCTTAGATAAATCCTTCTTTAAAAACTGGTTTACGAAGTGCTGTTATTGTACCCCTTAATCCCTCAATAGGCTGTACTCCAAAACTAATAATCTGAGATAGTCCAACATACAGATATATGACTGCATCTGGGGATAATGCGATCGCAAATCAAAAAAACTTGTGAGCGTCACATGGGGCCTATATTCATGGGCTTTATTAATGCCAAAATACTAGCTTGTTTCCCAAAGTTTACGCTTTACCTAACAGGCGATCGCGCAAGGTTTTAATCTTGTCGCGAAAGGCTGCCGCTTGCTCAAATTCCTGCTTCTTGGCGGCATCCTTCATCTGTGCTTCCAATTGTTCAATTACAGTGGGAATGTCATCTAAGGGGATTTCCTTGGCATGATTTACAACATATTCCAATTGGCGCTCATTGAGGCGGCGGGAAACAGATAGAAAATCTAGAATTGCATTTCCTTCAATGGACTTCACAATTGAGCGCGGTGTGATCTGATGATCGAGATTGTATTTAGTCTGAATATGGCGGCGGCGCTCTGTTTCTGAAATCGCTTTTTCCATGCTGTTAGTCATGCGATCAGCGTACATAATCACCTGTCCATCGACATTTCGGGCGGCTCGTCCAATGGTCTGAATTAGCGATCGCTCGGCTCTCAAAAAGCCTTCTTTATCAGCATCAAGAATCGCCACCAGAGAAACTTCAGGCAAGTCCAAACCTTCACGCAGCAAATTAACACCAATCAATACATCAAAAGTACCGCGCCGCAAATCTTGAAGAATTTCAATTCGTTCAATGGACTTGATATCAGAGTGCAAATAACGTACTGCCAGATTTCGCTCTTGAAAGTAAGTGGTCAAGTCTTCTGCCATCTTTTTAGTGAGCGTGGTGATTAACACCCTTTCTTTGCGCTTAATTCGTTCTTGAATTTCACTGTAAAGATCATCAACTTGTCCTTCTGTTGGGCGTACTGATATTTCAGGGTCAGTTACGCCAGTCGGTCTAATTATCTGTTCTACTACTTGTTCCGAAACTTCCATTTCCCAATCTCCAGGGGTCGCAGAAACAAATACGCATTGTTTAACCATTTCCCAAAACTCATCAGCTTTGAGTGGGCGATTATCGGCGGCACTAGGCAAACGGAAACCATGATCGATTAGCGTCATCTTGCGAGCGCGATCGCCATTGTACATCCCGCGAATTTGAGGGATCGACACATGGGACTCATCGACAACTAGCAACCAATCATCTTTGGGAAAATAGTCCACTAGGCAGGCTGGAGACTCTCCTGCCTGACGACCTGCCAAGTGCCGCGAATAGTTTTCCACACCATTACAAAAACCGACTTCTTGCAAAAGTTCCAAATCATATTTGGTGCGCTGTTCCAGTCTTTGAGCTTCCAATAGTTTTCCTACATTGGTCAACTCCTCCAGACGCGCTTCCATTTCTTCCCTAATTTCGGCACAAGCAATTTCAAGGCGCTCGGTGGGAGTGACAAAGTGCCTTGCAGGATAGATGTTCAGGGCTTCCAAACTTTGCAAAATCTCACCCGTTACTGGATCAACGTAGCGAATTGCTTCGATTTCATCGCCAAAAAATTCTACGCGAATGGTGCGGTCTTCGTAGGCAGGACCAATTTCTAAAATATCGCCCTTTACGCGAAATTTGCCGCGTCCCATTTCGATATCATTGCGCTCGTACTGCACATTCGTTAAGGCTTTTAGCAATTCTCTTTGATCATATTCAATGCCCACACCAAGGGGAATCGAAGCTTTAAGATATTCTTCGGGAATTCCCAAACCATAAATGCAACTGACAGAGGCAACTACAATTACATCTTTGCGCTCGAAAAGCGATCGCGTGGCGGAGTGGCGCAGCATATCGATTTCGTCATTTATGGAAGCTGTTTTTTCGATATAAGTATCGGTAACAGGAATATAAGCTTCGGGCTGGTAGTAATCGTAATAACTAATGAAATATTCCACTGCGTTATTGGGAAAGAATTCGCGCAATTCATTACAAAGCTGAGCCGCTAGAGTTTTATTGTGGGCTAGTACTAAGGTGGGCTTTTGGTATTGGGCGATCGCATTGGCGATGGTCATGGTTTTGCCTGTACCCGTTGCCCCTAAAAGGGTTTGATAGTGAAGTTCTTTTTTTAATCCTTCAACCAATTGGGCGATCGCCTTGGGCTGATCGGCGGTGGGCGGCCAAGGGGTACGGATGTCAAAGATTGCCATGAGCTTAGTTAGATGTGTTTAAAACCATGAGTTCCTATCATATCAAACCCAAATTTATATCTGTAGCCAGTCTTGTAATAGGAAAGTGGCGGCGCTTCCTTCTTGGGTTTTATATAAATAGCTAGGCGCAAGTAAACTAAAACCCTAGAAATTTGTTCCGCCCGCTACGCGGGCGGAACAAATTTCTAGGGTTTAATTAAACCGAGCTACTTACAGTGCTATGCGCTGACTTAAAAGCCAGAAAAATTTTGGGAAGTGGCGCTCCGCGCCGCTTCCCAAAATACTAGTGCCGCCATTCACTTAGGCGATGTTGGAGATATTTTTGCTTTCTATCAATTTTTGCAAGCCAAATTGAGCGCGTTTGATTTGCTTCTCGCATAGCTCTTCAATATCGGTTCTCCCAATTTCGACACCTCTCTGGGTGTCGGTCAGACGGTCAAAAAATACAATACTATCGACTTGTTTCATGCCGATTAGTCGAAATAACATTTCAATGACATTGTATTGAGCGCATTCCAAACTTTCATCATTGAGCTTTAGGCGATCAATATTGGCGGGAGTGGGATCGCAATAGGCATAGATGGTGATTTTTTCCAATTCAGGATTTTCGTGATTACTGAGGGGCGTTAGTAGCCAGCCGCCTTCAATATCTTGAATTACAGAATATTCCGTGTGTTTTAGCTTTTGGGCGATCGCTTTTAATACAGAGGCGATCAAGCTGACTGCACTAGCGGTTTCTTGATCGGGGGTGCTTTGAACTAGCAAAGATACCTGAAGATCGAGAATTTGGTCTTTGGATAGCTCATTAGTTGACATATAAAACCGTAAAATTATAGGACGCGCCGCGTCCTATAATTTTATGCTGGCAAAGGAGCAATGAAAAATCAGATTTTGGATGACGTAACAGATTTAGAAATAGCAGGGCTAATGTTAGCCATTTGCAAAGACTCTAGGGTTTCAAAGATCGCCTCTCGCATAATTGATTCTGTTTCACGATTTAGCAGCACTTGACAATAATCGGCGATCGCCTGTTCCTGAGACTCAGGGATCATGTTAACGCGGAGGTACTGATTGATATTTTTGACTGCCATGAGCCTCACCAAATCATCACTAGCCGTAAGTTGGGCAACTAGCTGATCAAGGCTATCTTTTTGGCGATGTAACCACTGAGTTAGCACCTGATATCCCAAAAGCCCTAAGACAGCTAAGGTTGCGCCCAACTGCAAAATGCTCGCTGCCGCATACCAATGATCGCTTTGAGTTGACCAGATCGATAGGATGCTGTAAGTCAGAAAAACCGTTAAAGTGCCACTAATAACTGCGATCGGCAAATGTCGATAGGGGCTTTGCCAGAACTTCTGCGCCCGCCACATGATCACATTCCAGTTCCAGCCCTGCATGGCATAGACGGTGATCATTGTCAAAATGCCCAGACTAGTTGCCACGATTAGCTGCCAATTCCAAGCCAGCAGTACTACAAAAAAAACGATTAGCAATACCCATAGCGGCAAACCTTGCTCGCGTGAAATTCCTCGCAGCATTAATTTGATAATGTACGCCAACTGTGAAGGTGACTGAGGTGAAGTTTCTTGATTTTGAAAAGGTGTATCTTTGAGCACAGTTTAACCGCTATATCCCTTTTATTTCTTAGCGAACCATACACTAATTTACAGGATTTTTAAGCTAATTTACAAACCCAACTGCCGCCTAGCCTCAAATAGTCCTAGCGCGGCGCTGACTGACAGATTTAAGCTACGAACCTTGGGATGCTCCATCGGAATATATACCGAAGGATAGCTAGCGATTAACTGTTCAGGTAAACCCTTGGATTCACTACCAAATATTAACCAGTCATTATCTTGGTATTGAAATTCGTGAAAACTACAGGAACCTCTGGCGCTGAAGCAAATCCATCGTCCGCCTTGCGATGCTTTTTGCAATGATTCTATATTGGGATGCACGGTGACATCGACATATTCCCAATAGTCAATTCCTGCCCGTTTCAGTTGGCGATCATTTATTTCAAAGCCAAGGGGTTCGACTAGGTGCAAGTGGGTGTTAGTGGCGGCACAGGTACGGGCGATGTTGCCTGTATTTGGCGGGATTTCGGGATAAATTAGAGCGATTTGAATCATTGACAGTAGTTTCTAAGATATGTGGCTGCGCCGCAGCGTTAGCTGATTATGGATTAGTGGGGTTTTCAATTTCTTCGAGGGTTTGCAAAACTAATCTTCGGGCTTGAAGCTGCCAGCCCCATTTTTGAATAGCGATCGCGGCGACCGCACCGACAACGGTCGCAATAAAGTCGAGGGGTTGCTCCATTGATATGCCTAAGAGTAAACCTAGCCCTGCGATCCCCCAGAATGGCAAGGTCACAGTTTGGCGGTTTTTTTCAACCATTTGCCCAATATCGTCGGTGGGCATATCTGCCAACAGCTCAGCCTTGGCCTGTTGGCGTTCAATTTTTGAAAGTGACAAGCAGAATTTGGGGCGAAGTTTTTCAATCTTACGAGCGGTGGTACTATACTGCACCAACTCGTCTTCCGCCATCATAATCAAACGTTCTAATTTAGCCATGATTAAATTTTGATCGCAATTTATTTGATCGTAAGTAGCTGGGTCTAATTAAAACCTAAAACCAGAGGCGGTTCCGCCTACTACGTGGGTGGAGCAACCTTTTTGGTTTTTAGGTTACTTATGCCTAACTACTTACTTCGTTAACATTCTCTATCAAATTCTAAAGTCTTCTGTACTTATCTTTTGCAATGGCTTGGAGTTTTCATATTGCCTACAGCTATTTTTAAGCAAATGGACCCAGAATAAATTTGAAAACGTTGCGAAGCCGCGCCACCATAAACTGGGTTCGGAAATTCTTAGTGACTTGAGTCACTTCCTATTCTTTAAAACTTTAGCTATGATAGTCAGTGTTAAGTCACCAAGACATTTGTATTGGAGAAACTCTAATGTTAGCGGCGGAACGTATTGATTCCAGAGCTACTTTAAGCACAGAGGAAAAGCGTAGAACGACAACACGCATAGCGATGTGTGTACCGAGAAGATGCTACGGAGAGCCTATTATCTCTCGCCTCTCTTGTGAACATGGTCTAATCGTAAATATTATGGCTGCTCTTTTGGGTGAAAATCCTAAAGATGAGGGCTGGTTTACGTTAGAGTTAAGCGGGACAACGCAACAGATTCAAAGTGGGATTATTTATCTAGAAGAATTAGATTTAGAAATCTGGGATAAAACCACTGTCGATGACGAAAGTTGGTAATTCAGATTTTTATATTTAATGGTGAGAGGCTTTGTCTCGCACCACTAATCATTTTTTTAAAGAACTACTAAAGACATTAAAAGCGTTGCATAGCAACGCTTTTAATGTCTTTAAATCAAAGAATATGAGCATCAGCGCGAAGCGCTGATGCTCATATTCTTTCTGGGTTTGAGCGCAAAGCGCTGTCTTGAGGCTTACAGAGAAAATTTTGAAAGCGGCGCTTCGCGCCGCTTTCAAAATTTTCTCTGAGTTTTAAGTCAGAGCAAAGCGCTGTAATGCTATTTGTTAGGCTGAGGAGTTAGGCGCAAGTAAGGCTTAACAGGATTGAAACCTTTAGGAAATTTCACTTTTGCTTCTTCATCAGATACAGAAGGGACAATCACACAGTCATCGCCATCTTTCCAGTTAGCAGGAGTTGCCACGCTATAGTTGTCGGTCAGTTGCAGCGAGTCAATTACGCGCAAAATCTCATCAAAGTTACGTCCTGTGCTGGCAGGATAGGTCAAGCTGAGGCGAAGTTTTTTGTTGGAGTCAATGATAAATACTGAGCGGACGGTGAGCGTATTACCCGTTGCTGAGTTGGGGTGAATCATCTCATAGAGTTCCGAAACCTTACGATCTTCATCGGCAAGAATCGGATAGTTTAATTTTGTGCTTTGAGTTTCTTCGATATCGCCAACCCAGCCTTTGTGAGATTCGACACCATCAACGCTGAGGGCGATCGCCTTAATATTGCGCTTGTCAAACTCACCCTTTAGCTTAGCGACAGTCCCAAGCTCGGTGGTGCAGACGGGTGTAAAGTCCTTAGGGTGAGAGAAAAGAATTGCCCAGCTATCGCCGATCCATTCATGGAAATTGATGATCCCGTCGGTCGAATCTTGGGTGAAATCGGGTACGGTATCGCCTAAACGCAGTGTCATATTTTTTAGTCTGTTATTGAAAATTTAGTCTTTTTTGCTACAGAGGGCTAAACCGTAAAATAGATTAGCAATTTTTGATGGTGCAGCTTTACTGCGTCATCAAAAATTGGCTTCTTTATAGATCGGTATTCCCACAGCTTTACTGTAGATTATGACATCATAAATCTGAGATTGTAAATCTACATGAAGTAAATCTTCATACTGTGCTTCGCGCTCCAACGAACAAGCTTTCAAATTCAGGCTTGTTCGTTGGAGCGACAATTGCTGTAAATAGCTCGGCATAAGTAAACTGAGACACCAAAAGTTTGTTCCGCTCGTGTAGCGAGCAGACTTGCCAAGGATTAGCGGCGCGAAGCGCCGCTAATCCTTGGGTTTAAATAAAGAAATGGTGTAGCCATTTCTTTATTTGCTATAAAAGAATTTTTGAGGATTAAATTATGCCAACCTTAGATTATTTTGAAGATTTCCTTTGGACTGACGAGGCAAAAATCAAGTATAGAAATATTCCTTACTTTGTGCGATCAAAGGCGCGTCTAAGGATTGAACAAATCGCGCAAGCATCTGGTAGTGATAGGATTACGGCAGAAATTGTGGAACAAGCAAGGATTGAGTTTGGGCAGTGAAAAATGTTTTGTCAAATCAAGATCGTGGCTATTTGCTAACTGAGCAGACAAATCCCGATAGCCAAAATCTCGATCAGCTTAGTGCCTTGGAAATAGTGGAACTGTTTAATCGCGAAGATGCTAGGGCGGTTGAGGCAGTTGGACAGCAAAAAAATGAGATTGCCTTGGCGATTGATTTGATCGCAGAGGCGATCGCCTGTGGTGGCAGGTTGTTTTACATTGGCGCAGGCACAAGTGGTCGTCTCGGTGTACTCGATGCTGCCGAATGTCCACCCACTTTTTGCAGTGATCCCGAGCTAATTCAAGGGATTTTGGCAGGGGGCATGGCGGCTATGGTACGCAGTTCGGAAGCCTTGGAAGATCGAGCATCGGATGGGGCAAAGGCGATCGCCGATCAAAACATCGACAAACTAGATGTGGTGTTTGGCATTACCGCAGGCGGCACAACGCCCTATGTTCATGGCGCACTCCAAGCAGCCCAGCAGCGCGGCGCCAAAACAGTATTTTTTTGTTGTGTCCCGCCCGAACAATTGCCGATGCAATACGATATCGAAATTCGTCCCTTAGTTGGCGCAGAAATTTTGACGGGATCAACGCGCTTAAAGGCTGGCACCGCCACCAAGCTGGTTTTGAATACTGTTTCTACAGGAGTAATGGTTAAACTCGGTAAAGTTTATGGCAATCGCATGATCGATGTGTCAGTGACAAATACCAAACTTGCAGATCGGGCAGTTCGGATTATCAGCGACCTCACCACCCTCAGCCGTGAGCAATCGGCGGAATTATTGAAGAAATCTGGAAACAAAGTCAAGTTAGCTTTGCTGATGCATTGGCGACAAGTAAATGCAGAGACGGCTTCGCAAATGTTGCAGGATCACCAAGGTCATCTTGGTAAACTAATTAAAAGCTAAAACCAATAAGAACTTATGGCGCAACGCGCCACAAATTCTTATTGGTTTTAATCAAAGCTTTGCAATGTAAAGGCTGCGCCGTAAAATAAGGAACCGATTTTTGCTGGCACAACTTCGTTGCGTCAGCGAAAATCGGTTCCTCACAAGTAAAAATACAGAATCTATGACAGGTATTGAACTACGTCAGGCGATCGCTAACAAATGGGATTTTTCCTATGACGTACAACTACGGAAAACACAGGGAAAAATATTTTTACAAGTGATGTGGAAATATCAAGAACAGCAGTCTTTTTCCATGAGTGAACTAGAATTTATTGAACATCTCAACGTAATTGCCTCCTATTTGAGTGATTGGGGCGTTGTTGAACAGGTGAAAAAATTCATTGAAACCACCAAAGAACGCCCAAGACTAGGCAAAGCTGTTAGTATTCCTCTCCAAATTGGTGAGCGATCGCTAGAATGGTTGTTGGATAATTGATTTTCAGGTTTAGGCTGCAAATCAGCGCAAGGCGCTGTGCTTAGATGCTGTACCTAGACAAAGAAGCAATAATGTGCGACATATAGCTGACTTTATCTGCTAAAAACGGTACTCTTGTAATTAATAGGTATTTGTAATATTTTCAAAATTATTTCAAATAACTTTTAGGTTTGTTAGCCTCAGTTTATATATCTCAGGTTCGCCGCCAATCATAATTCAGTCAAATACGTCAGGGCAAAAATATGAGTCCAGCAGGAACTAACCCATGGGATCGCCAATTTGTTAACCTTGGGCGAATAATGCAGTTCTTGCGTGATGAGGATAGTATTGACAATTTATTGACCGCTACCCTCGACTATCTGCGAGACAATTTTGACTATAAATTAGTCTGGATCGCCCTCTACGACTCCGAAAACCATCGCCTTACAGGCAAAGGTGGCACAACTCCTGCGGGAGAAATTAAGTTTTTAAAAGAACGCTTTGCCCTAAATGCAGGTGATCTTCTTGATCAAGTAATCTTGCAGCGTAAACCAGTGGCGATCGCCGACTTGCGTCAAGAAAAGCGCAGTGGCGAATGGCAAAAGGTGGCTCAAAAATTTGACATTCAAGGTACTTTACTCTGGCCGATCTATCATCGCGATCGCAGCTTTGGACTAGCCTTACTCGGCTCCACGATCTGGAATGTCGCCCCCCGCAATGAAGATCGGGCGAGGCTGTCAGTGGTTTTGGGCGCATTGGGAGCCACCCTCAGCCGACTCGATGCGGAGTGGCATTATCAAAACTCCAAGCGTCCCGATGAGCCACTGCTACAAATTCTTGCCAAAATTCGCAATATTCCCACATTGGGCGAACGCCTTGAAGAGATCGTCCAAGAAACCCACAGCTTTGTAATGCCAGACCATACCAATATTTACTGGTTTGAGCGATCGCATCAATACTTTTGGCGAAGGCTAGCCAATCGACAGGCAGGACCCAAGGGCAAACAAGTAGTTGACAACACCGCAGGCATCACCGTCCAAAATGCCCCCAGTCTCTATCAAGCCCTATCAAAAGATCAGCTAGTCGTTGTTGTCGATGCAAAGTCGATGACCAAGGGCGAAGTTAGCAATCGCGTTATGGAGCAGTTTGGTGCAGTTTCAATCGTCATTGCCCCCATATTTTTCCAGTCAGAATTATTAGGCTTTTTATCAGTAGAAGGTGACGAACCAAGACTTTGGACAGATGACGAGCGTAACTTTATTCGGGGCGCGGCTCAGCTAGCGGCTCTGACAGCCCCCTTAGAAGAGATGGAAGCAACCTTAGAGCGCATTGCCTCCGATCAAATCCTGACATCAGGAATTGCCAGAGCCATTTATTCTGACAATGATTGGAAAAATGCTCTCGAAAAAGCTGCCGAGCAATTGTGCCAAAGACTGAGCCTAGAAAGATTTTGGGTCGCTACCTATGATCGTGAAAATGATGTATTCCGTATAGATTATCAATATCATCCTAAAAATCGCCGACCCATTCCCAATGTATTGGAGGGATTTGCTCAGGTGGATATGCAGATGATGGAGCAGTCCAGCGAAGCCGCCACAGTCGAAAATCTGGACAGTGATTTTAAATTTCTATCATGGCGACCTTCCCTAATCGATCTTGATGTCCGCTCTATGATCATCAGTAGCACCTCGACAGGCAAAACCCTAGAAGGAATATTAGCCGTCGCCCATGAAGCTCCCCGCACATGGGCGCGTCCAGAGCGGGAAATGGTACAGGCGGTCGCGCAACAGGTGGGATTAATCGTTCACCAAAATGAACTGCAACGCATCTCCGATGAGCGTCAAAAATCCCATCAATCCGTTCAGTTTGGGTTAGTCGCTCTCCAGCAAGCCAATACCCTTGACAAGCTTCACCATACCGCCACGCAGCTTATGGCGCAGGTTACGCAGTCACCCTTAGCAGTTTTAGTGATTTGGTTGCCAGGTCGCCAAGGTGGTCAGATTGCCTCAGTTTTTTCCAGCTTAGAAGAATACAAGATTACGCTTAGTGAAACTTTGATTGCTCTCGAAGAAGACCAATTGGTGCAATGGACTATTCAAAGTGAAGGGATTTTACCTTTGAGTATCCATGACTTGCCCGAGTCTACTAGGGCTTGGCTAAATGCTCCTGCCCTCGGTCACATGATGGTTACAGCTTTAAGAACCTTGCCCGATCATCAACCCACAGGATTAATTTTAGTCGCCGATCGCGTTGGTAGACGATGGGTTGATCGCCAGCTTCAGGCATTCAATATGCTAGCCAACCAGTTGGCTTGGTCACGCCGCCATCTGCTCCTAGTTGACCATCTCAAGCATAGTCGTCAAGAACTAGAACGACTAAATTGGTACAAGCATCGCCGCTTAGAAGATATCTATCGCACGGTGAGCAGTGGCGTACAACGATTGCTAGATGCCGATGCCCGCGCCAATGGCAACGGCGGTGTTAATAATGTGACTCTGCAAGCTTCTCTCAAGCAACTCCAAGGCTCCTTGTCTCCATTGCCGCAAATTATTCGCAAAGAACAGTGGCGACTGCGCCCCAATTATGAAACTGCACCCTTAGCAGGGATGCTGAAACGCGCCTTAGAAAGAGTTGATTCGCTCGTTAAGCAGAGGCAATTATGGTCACAAGTTCACAATCAAGCCAATGTGGTCATTGGTGGTGATGTTGCCAAAATGGAAATGGTGTTAAATGAGTTACTTCTATTTGCTTGCGGGCGCTCGGATGTGGGTGGTAGAATCGATGTCTGGTGTCGTCAGATCGATGAAAAACTCTTAGAACTATCCATCACGGATTACGGTGTCGTTGATGCGGCTTTACTCCAAGAGCTACACCAAGGCAGAGTGATTGATCCCCTTGCGCCTTCTGTCCTCGATCAGCCCCCAGGGCTACATCTTGCGATTTGCCAAACCCTCATGCAAGAAGCAGGAGGCGAACTCGCTCTCTATCAATTAGAAGACAATCGCATTCTCAGCCGTTTGATACTGCCGCTATCTAGTTCCTAAAAATTTATAAAAGTGGCGCTTCGCGATACTTTTATATATACGTATCCGCTCTAAAAACCAAGACTGGCTACACCTATACCAAGTAAAGAAATGGCGTAGCCATTTCTTTACTTGGTATTAATCCATCCAGCCGATGTTTTTATTGTTTACCTTTTGTAGTTGCTCATTGGAACCTGTGGGGCGAGTGTAAGGAGTACGATCGCGGTTAGGATATGGCTGCTCGACAGGCTGCTTGCGGGGAGTGGCTCGATTGTTATGGGTGCTTTGAGTTACTAGCTTTGAAGAATTAAGGGGTTCTACTGGTTGAACCAAGTTTTGAGGAGATTCAAGAGTTTTGATTTGTTCTGAAAGTTGGATATTTGCTTCCGCTAGGCGTAAATTATCGCGTTTGACTTCGACAAGCTGCTGATCCAATTCACCTTTGAGACTTTCGATCGCTGTTAGGGACTTCTGCAAAAGCTCAACATTGGTGCGGCTAAATTGCAACTCTTGTTGAAGGTTGGCGATCGCCTGTAATAGTTCAGCTTCACGCTCCTGCGATCGCGCTTGCAATGATTTTAAAGAGGATTCCAATTCAGAAATGATTTTGCTATCTGCAAGTCCGACTGCTTCTGTGGGCGATGCAGTAAGCACTTCAGATACAGCTTCCGCTTGTACTTTAATCGTCTGCCCTGCATTTACATTACCAGTTAGTGATTCAGTGTTTGTGGAATCCGCTCCCTTTTGGACTTCATCACGCAGTAAATCAGAAATTCCTACTTTCTTTTTAATCGCCATTTTTTACTTTAAATCTTTAAGTCTAAACATGAAATATAGCTTACAGCGCTTTGCGGTGGTTTAGAACTCAGAAAGATTTTGGGAAGTGGCGCGAAGCGCCACTTCCCAAAATCTCTTTATGCGGCGAACCTAAAGCAATTGTCGATCAATCAAATGAAACACAAAAATAATTTTGAAACCCGCAAGGCATAAGTCCAATAATTTTGAAAGCGTTGCGAAGCAACGCTTTCAAAATTATTGTTAGTTCGGGTTTAGGCGTAAAGCGCTCAAGCCCGGACTAACAATAATTAATAGATTTGCAAACATCCTACCTAAGACAGAAATTTGTGAGTACAATCCAAAGTAGCCCCCGTAACCTTTCGATTACGTCCGAGCTACCATAATCCTTCTAAATATCACACCATCTCTGTCCATGATGAATAGCAACGCAACGCCTGAAAAGCAAGGTTTGTACGATCCACAGTTTGAACATGACGCTTGTGGGGTCGGTTTTATCGTCCATAAGTCAGGAAAAAAATCCCATGCGATCGTTGAGCAGGGCTTAACAATTTTGGAAAACCTGGAACATCGCGGCGCGTGCGGTTGTGAGACAAATACAGGTGACGGCGCGGGGATCTTGATGCAGATCCCCCACAAGTTTTTGGTGAAAGTTGCGGCAGCGGCAAATATCACTCTGCCCGAAGTCGGACAATACGGTGTGGGCATGGTTTACGCCTCCCCCGATCCTATTTCTCGCAAGAATGGCAGAGAAGTTTTTGAAAAATTAGTGGAGTCGGAGGGCTTAAAAGTACTAGGTTGGCGCGATGTCCCCACCGATAATTCCTCATTGGGAGCGACCGCGCAATCGAGCGAGCCTTTCATGCAGCAGGTATTTATTTGGCGATCGCCCGATCTTGCTGATGATCTCGCATTTGATCGTAAATTATTCGTAATCCGTAAACTTGCCCACACCGCGATCCGCACCGCCAATGTTGATCCCTATTGGTATCCATCTAGCCTCTCCTGTCGCACCATCGTTTACAAGGGGATGTTGATGACGGCACAAGTTGGGCAGTACTACGCCCATGATTTGCATGATCCTGATATGGAGAGCGCATTGGCTCTGGTTCACTCCCGCTTTAGTACCAATACTTTTCCTAGTTGGGAGCGATCGCACCCTTACCGCTACATTGCCCACAATGGCGAAATTAATACCCTGCGCGGCAATACTAACTGGATGATCGCCCGTCAGTCGATGTTTGAGTCGGATTTGTTTGGTGATGATATTTCCAAGATCAAGCCAGTTATTAACATCGAAGGCAGTGACTCGACAATTTTTGATAATGCTTTGGAATTATTAGTGCTAGCAGGGCGATCGCTACCCCATGCTGTGATGATGATGATTCCTGAGCCTTGGACAGCCCATGAGTCAATGAGCGATGAGAAGAAAGCCTTTTATGAATATCATTCCTGCTTGATGGAACCTTGGGATGGTCCCGCGTCAATCGCCTTTACTGATGGCACCATGATCGGCGCGATTCTTGATCGCAATGGCTTACGTCCTTCGCGCTACTACGTCACCAAGGATGATCTAGTCATCTTTGCTTCAGAAGCAGGTGTATTGGATATTGCCCCTGAAATGATCGAATCAAAAGGTCGTCTGCAACCAGGGCGGATGTTTCTTGTGAATATGCAAGAAGGGCGGATTGTTGCTGACGAAGAAATCAAGCATCAAATTGCCACTGAACAGCCATATCGTGAATGGATTAATCAGCACATGGTCGATATCGCCAGTTTGAAGGATGCAGAAGTTACTGCCGAAGTGGAAGCTCCTGCCCTCACTCAGCGTCAAATGGCTTTTGGCTACTCCTTTGAAGATTTACGGTTGCTATTAACGCCAATGGCGCGTGATGGTGTGGAAGCGATCGGCGCGATGGGAGCCGATACACCTCTAGCAGTTCTTTCCAATCGTCCTAAACTTCTCTACGATTATTTCCAACAGTTATTTGCACAGGTTACTAATCCACCGATTGACTCTATTCGTGAAGAGATCATTACTTCTGCGGAAACTACCATTGGTGCAGAACGGAATTTGCTCAAGCCTGAACCAGAAAGCTGTCACTTGATTGAATTAAAAACTCCGATTCTCAGTGATGCTGAATTTGCCAAATTGAAGCATATTAATGAAGGCGGTTTTAAATCGATCACTCTTTCCACTTTATTCAATCCTAAATCTGGTGTTGCTGGATTAGAAGCAGCGATCGCCGAGATTTGTGCCAAGGCTGATCAAGCGATCGCTGATGGTGTGAATATTTTGATTTTAAGCGATCGCGGCGTGAATGCTGCCAATGCGCCAATCCCTGCATTACTGGCTGTATCAGGCTTACATCACCATCTGATCCGCACAGGAACCCGTACTAGAGTCGGACTCGTTCTAGAGTCTGGCGAACCTAGAGAAGTCCATCACTTTGCGCTTTTGATTGGCTATGGTTGCGGCGCAATCAATCCCTATCTTGCCTTTGAGACGATCAAAGACATGATCGATCAACGTCTCTTGGTAAATGTCGAGTTCAAAACCGCTTGCAAGAACTTCATCAAGTCCGCAACCAAAGGCGTAACTAAAGTTGCTTCCAAAATCGGTATTTCCACAATCCAAAGCTATCGCGGCGCTCAGATTTTTGAAGCCGTTGGACTCAACCAAGAGGTAATCAAAAAGTACTTCACTTGGACAGCCTCCCGCATCGAAGGTGCAGATTTGGAAGTGATTGCTAAAGAAGCGATCGCCCGTCATACCCACGCCTTCCCTGATCGCCCTGCGAGTGGCAACACCCTTGATGTCGGTGGCGATTACCAATGGCGCAAGGATGGAGAGGCGCACTTGTTCAGCCCTGAAACTATTCATGCGCTGCAAAAAGCGGTACGCGATGGCAATTATGAACTATTCAAAAAATATTCGGCACTTGTCAACGAACAGAATCAACAACATTTCACCCTGCGCGGCTTGCTCGATTTCAAAGCTCGCGAATCTATTTCCATTGATGAAGTAGAACCGATTGAATCAATCTTAAGCCGCTTCAAAACTGGCGCGATGAGCTATGGTTCGATTTCGCAGGAAGCTCATGAAGCTTTAGCGATCGCCATGAATCGCATCGGCGGCAAGTCGAACACAGGCGAAGGCGGCGAAGATCCCGATCGCTACACATGGACAAATGAACAAGGCGACTCCAAAAACAGCGCCATCAAACAGGTAGCCTCTGGACGTTTCGGTGTGACTAGCCTCTATCTCTCCCAAGCCAAAGAGATTCAAATCAAAATGGCGCAAGGTGCAAAACCTGGAGAAGGCGGACAACTCCCTGGCAAGAAAGTCTATCCTTGGATTGCCAAAGTCCGCCACTCCACCACAGGTGTCGGCTTAATTTCTCCTCCTCCTCACCATGACATCTACTCCATCGAAGACCTCGCTGAGTTGATCCATGATTTAAAAAATGCCAATCGTGCCGCCCGTATTAGCGTCAAGCTAGTTTCGGAAGTGGGCGTAGGCACGATCGCCGCAGGGGTTTCTAAAGCCCACGCTGATGTAGTTCTCATCTCTGGCTATGATGGCGGCACTGGCGCATCACCCCAAACCTCAATCAAGCACGCAGGTTTACCTTGGGAACTCGGACTCGCGGAAACTCACCAAACCCTCGTTCTCAATAACCTCCGCAGCCGCATCGTTGTCGAAACCGATGGACAAATGAAAACAGGGCGTGATGTCGTCATCGCCGCTTTACTTGGTGCCGAAGAATTTGGCTTTGCCACGGCTCCCCTCGTCACCCTTGGCTGCATCATGATGCGCGTCTGCCATCTCAACACCTGCCCCGTCGGCGTGGCAACCCAAGATCCGCAACTGCGCGAGAAGTTCACAGGCGATCCCGCCCACACCGTCAACTTTATGACCTTCATCGCCATGGAAGTGCGAGAATTAATGGCGAAACTTGGTTTCCGCACCCTTGATGAAATGGTCGGTCGTACCGAAGTTCTCGAAGCCAAGCAAGCTGTTGAACATTGGAAAGCCAAAGGCTTAGACTTCTCCAAGATTCTCTATCAACCAGAAGTTGGGGAAGATGTTGGTCGTTATTGCCAAATTCCACAGGATCACGGTTTAGATAAATCCCTTGATATGACTGTGTTGTTAGATTTGTGTCAAGCTGCGATCGTTGATGGTGAACCTGTTCATGCCACAGTTCCGATCAAGAACATCAATCGCGCTGTCGGCACGATCCTCGGCAACGAAATCACCAAGCGCCATTGGGAAGGACTGCCCGATGACACCGTGCATCTACATTTCCAAGGTACGGCTGGTCAAAGCTTCGGCGCATTCGTTCCCGCAGGCGTGACCATGGAACTCGAAGGCGACACCAACGACTACCTCGGCAAAGGACTAAGCGGTGGTAAGATCATCCTTTATCCAGACAAAGCTTCTACCTTTGTCGCCGAAGAGAACGTCATCGCTGGTAACGTAGCTCTCTACGGCGCAACCAGTGGCGAAGTCTACATTCGCGGTATCGCTGGCGAACGCTTTGGAGTTCGCAATTCTGGCGTAAATGCCGTAGTCGAAGGCATCGGCGATCATGGTTGCGAATATATGACTGGTGGAAAGGTCGTGGTCTTGGGTTTAACTGGACGTAACTTCGCGGCTGGTATGAGCGGCGGTGTTGCCTACATTCTCGATGAGTCAGGCGACTTCGCTACCCGTTGCAATACCTCAATGGTCGGTTTAGAGAAACTCGAAGATCCCGAAGAAATCAAGGATCTGAAGCAGTTGATTCAACAACACGTTGACTATACAGAGAGTGCGAAGGGTGCGAAGGTTCTCGCTGATTGGAATGCCATCGCTCCTAAGTTCGTGAAGGTAATGCCCAAGGATTACAAGCGGGTATTGCAAGCTATTAAGGAAGCCCTAGAAGATGGTTTGAGTGGTGATGATGCGCTCAATGCTGCCTTTGAAGCCAATTCTCGCGATGTCGCCCGTATCGGTGGCAGCTAACAGTACAATGAGTGTTTAGGAGATTACTAAAAGTATTCTCCTAAACACTGTAAATAGCTTGTTAAACACAAAATATTAGAACATAATACTTATGCTAAGCATAGAACATCCAAAGACTATATCTGAAGAAGAACTAGAAGATCAGGCTGAAAATGATTTAGAAGATACAGATGAAGCTTTACCGTTTAACTATTCGATAACAAGCTACGGTGCTGATTATCCAACTGATGGTCTTGTCAAACGACTAAATCGAGGGGATATTTATGTGCCAGACTTTCAGCGTGGCTATGTTTGGAAACTAAAAGAAGCTTCTAAATTTATTGAATCTTTGCTGTTAGGTTTACCTGTGCCAGGAATCTTTCTCTCAAAAGAGACAGAAACACAAAAACTTTTAGTTATAGATGGTCAACAAAGATTAAGAACAATTCAGTATTTTTATAATCGTTAGGACTTACGCAAGAACCATAGGAATAGAAGGATGATTAAGCTGGCTCCGTAAATAATCAGATAAAAGTCCGCATTTGAGTTGGTAGATAGTTTTACCAGATTGAAAAGCTAAACGTTTAAGATGATGCCAAACAAGCATGGCACAAGCAATGTGATTACGCTGAATTCTGGATTTACGGCACTGGCAAGCCTCAATCCCCGTCAATTGCTTAATTTCCCGATGAAATTCCTCAATAATCCACCTGATGGAGCAAATAGCTTGTACTTCAGGGGTGTAGTCTTGATTTAAGTCG
>MNZA01000268.1 GCA_001873375.1 Oscillatoriales cyanobacterium CG2_30_44_21 | reverse complement strand
GCAAAGACTAACCCTTGTGCTTCTAAAGAGAATCCCTGTGCCGCAAAGACTAACCCTTGTGCTTCTAAAGAGAATCCCTGTGCCGCAAAGGCTAACCCTTGTGCTTCTAAAGCTAATCCTTGCGCGGCAAAGGCTGCATCTGCTTCCGTTGGTGGACCTCTTGCCCAAAAGCTACAGGGCAAGCCCGTTGTGGTTGATGTCTACGCTAGTTGGTGTCCTGCTTGCAAAAATATCGCCCCAACCGTCTCCGATTTGAAGAAACAGTACGAAGGGAAAGTGGAATTTGTGGTTTTAGATGTGTCTGACAAATCCACCACTGCTGCTGCCGAAGCTACGGCTCAAGAGTTAGGACTGAGCAAATTTCTGGCTGAGAATAAAACTCAAACTGGATCGCTAACGATTGTTGATCCCGCAACGGGCAAGATCTTGGCTCAGCATCGCAATAATCCCGACAAAACCGCTTACACCCAAGTTTTGGATGCTGCTCTGACAAAATAATTTCCAAACATTCCATTCGTTTAAGACGAATGGAATGTTTGGCATCCCTTATCTCAGGAAAATTGTATGAATCACCTTCAGAAACCCGATCACGATACTGAACTCGTTACGCGAACTACTACACGCAAAAGAAAAACTGCCAAAATTCCTAAAAAATGGTTTGTTTTTGGAGGACTAGCACTTATTGGCTTGCTGCTCGCTCTACTAATTACTGGTCCCGTATCTCAATGGCTAGAACACCTAATTTCAGCAGCAGAAAACCGCTATCAAGAGTGGTTTTCTCAACAGGATACAGCTAATCCACTTGTATTAGTTCCTCTAGCTTTCTTTGGTGGTTTGATCGCCAGTGTTTCTCCCTGTATTCTTGCTGTACTACCAATTAACTTGAGCTACATTGGTACTCGTAATATTACCTCTCGAAGAGATGCCTTTATCAAAGCTGGTCTATTTGTACTTGGCAATGTGATCATCTTAAGCTTATTTGGATTAGTATCCTCCTTTGCAGGAGCTGTAATGGTGGAATATCGCGGTCACATCAATGTGGCAGTGGGTGCTATTATTCTGATAATGGGATTGGGATTGTTGGGATTTATTAAAATTCCCTTGCCTGAGATTAATGTTGATGGTTCTAATTTTGGACCTTTTGGCGTTGGCTTAACATATGCATTAGTTAGTTCTCCTTGTGCTAGTCCTGTTCTATTTGCAGTACTCGCTGCCGCAGGTGCTAGTGGTTCACAACCTCTGGCGGTGATGACGATGGTGAGCTATGCGCTGGGCTACACGATCATTATCTTTTTAGCTAGTTTGCTAACAGGTTTTGCCAAGCAAGCCAATCTCTTGATGAAATATTCAGAAGGTATTACCAAGTTTGGTAGTATCGCGCTGATTTTAGCAGGGGTTTACTATCTATTTACAGGCGCAAAATGGTTCTTTGGCGGTTAGGAGTCGTTCCGCAGCGAATTAAGATCAATTCAGTATGGGCATGAAATAGATGCAAAAAATTATCACTATTACTCATCGTGAGACTGGTGAATTGATTGCCCAAGGTTATGAAGGATGGAACTTTTTTCGCTTTGAAGGCAATTACTATATCCATCGAAAGTATATCAAGACGAAGGGATTTAAATTTAATTGTACCCCCGGATTTTGTATTTATAAGTTTTTCTACTTCTGGCTAAATCTAAAACTAAACAACGGTCAGAAAGAAAAATTTATCGCTTGGATGTATGTTATTCCTAATCCTTTATTTCCATTTATCTGGTTCCGTATTGGATTACCTCAATATCATCCCTCCTTAAATGTTGAGATCACTTGCTAAAAGTACGAACTGAATTAAAAAGTAGATTATTAGGATCGAAATTATGGTAGAGCAACTTGTAATTATTGGCTCTGGTCCCGCAGGCTATACGGCAGCGATCTATGCGGCCCGCGCTCAACTTGAACCTTTGATGTTTGAAGGATTTGCGGCGGGAGGTTTACCTGGTGGTCAATTGATGACCACCACCGAAGTAGAGAACTTCCCAGGGTTTTCTGAAGGAATTCAGGGACCACAGCTAATGAAGGAAATGCGTCAACAGGCTCTCAGGTGGGGTACAAAATTAATCACTGATGATGTGATTGCGGTGAACTTTAGCGATCGCCCTTTTACGATCACCTCTGATGATCTCGAAGTGAAAGCGAAAGCTGTGATTATTGCTACAGGTGCAACCGCAAAGCGCTTACATATTCAAGGAGAAGACAAGTTCTGGAATAACGGTATTTCTGCCTGTGCGATCTGTGATGGTGCAAATCCTCTATTTCAAAATGTGGAAATTGCGGTGGTCGGTGGTGGTGATTCGGCGGCGGAAGAAGCTCTCTATTTAACCAAATATGCGAGTAAGGTGCATTTACTGGTCAGGAGCGATCGCCTACGGGCTTCCAAAGTTATGCAAGAAAGGATTCTCACCTATGACAAAATCCAAATTCATTGGAATGCCTTACCGATTAGCGCCCATGGTGATGATGTGTTGCGTAGTCTGCAAATTCAAGATCAAAAGGATCATTCTATTTCCGAATTAAAGGTTGGTGGTTTATTTTATGCGATCGGGCATACTCCAAACACCCAGCTTTTTACAGGTCAAATTGATTTAGATGAGAAAGGCTATATCAAAACCTATGGCAAAAGCACCAGCACCAATATTGCGGGAGTTTGGGCGGCTGGCGATGTCCAAGATCACATCTATCGTCAGGCAATTACCGCCGCAGGGACTGGCTGCATGGCAGCGCTAGAAGCAGAACGCTGGCTGATGGAAAATTAAAAATTAAAAATTAAAAAGGGAAAAAATCATGTCAGAACAAGTTGTATTTCAAGGTCGTACTGCTTTTGAGAAGTTGAAGGCTGAATCCAATAAATTGATTCTTTTAGAAGTTGGTGCGCCCCATTGTAGTGCTTGCGAAACCCTCAAGCCTCTGCTCCATCAACTCGCTTCTGAGCAAGATGGCAATTTCTATCTAGTTGATATTGATATGACCGAGGAGCCAGACTTAGCAATTGATTTGGGTGTGCGCTCTGCGCCAACGGTGGTTTTATTTAAAGGTGATCGGCAACTTGAGAAAATTGCAGGACTCAAGCCTAAGAAGTTCTATGCTGAAACAATTCAGAAGTCTTTGTAGTTTCGGGCAAAACCTCTATCAATCTGTATCATTGTAATGATGGTGATTACTATTCTACAAACCTTCGCACATCGCTTTTCAAGCAAGCGATGTGCGAAGGTTTGTTTCCCCGCCGAAGGCGGGGAAACAAACCCGTACTTCACTAGACTGATAAACACTATATAGTTCTTTAATATGTGATTTTCTCTTAGTTATCGTTACTTCTCTGTCTCCACTTTTTTTGTATACTTAAGAAAAGAAATGAATTCTAAATTTGGTCTATTGGCAAGTATTTCAGGCACCATTTTTATTTTATTATGCTGTTTTACTCCACTGCTCGTAATTAGTTTAGGAGCGATTGGATTAGGAGCATTAACTGGTTATCTAGACTATGTATTGCTTCCTGCATTGGGGGTAATGATTGGTCTAACAATCTGGTCTTACTCTCGATATCGTCGAGATCGTAAGAGATGTAAACATTGAATATTTGCCTACACACTAGAAATATTGGAGAAAACCCATGTCTGACTGCTGCACCCCTTCAAATAATACACTCCCTGTAGAAAAATCGATCTCAACTTGTCCTCTCAATGGCAAGTCAGGCAAATTAGTTGGATTAGTCACTCTCAAGAGTTTACTTATTCCTACGGCTTTGGAGCAAATCAATGCTGAATCTATCTATCGCTTTTGTGCAAGTAGTGATTGTCCAGTTGTCTATTTCTCGGAAAATCAGCAGGTATTTAACACGTATCACTTGAAAGTCCCAGTTTTTCAAAAAGATCAAGATGAAGAGGTTCCTGCTTGCTATTGTTTTGGTTGGACAAGACAACGAATCCGTAAAGAGATTGAAGAGCAAGGACAAACTCAGGCGATCGCTTCAATCTCTTCACATATCAAAGCTAAACGCTGTGGTTGTGAATTTAATAATCCTCAAGGATATTGCTGCTTAGCTAATGTTCGGGTCGTTATTAACAGATAAATATGCAGGAATTTTGGGCTAGGATGAGTTCCGTTTTTCCTATCCTCATACATTACCCAGACATTGTATTGTAAAACTTTAAAAACAAAAAGGAGAATATTATGAGTTTAACCGAAGATTTAGCCAGCTTCTCTGCCCAAAGTTCAGAGAGGATTCCTCCAGAAGTTAAAGCAGTTATGCAACAAGCGGCGGGAGAACTTGCCACTTCAGGAATTGTCAATCATAGCTTGCGAATTGGTGACAAGATTCCCGATGTGATTTTACCAAACGTGATTGGTGAAACTGTAAGCATTCAAAACTTACTCAAATATGGATCTGTCGTAATTTCTTTCTACCGTGGTGGCTGGTGTCCTTATTGCAATTTGGAGTTGCGGGCTTTGCAGCAAGCATTGCCTGAAATTCAAGCACAGGGAGCGATTCTAGTTGCTATTTCTCCCCAAACTCCAGACAATTCTCTATCAACGGTAGAGAAAACTAAACTCTCCTTTGAGGTTTTAAGCGATGTTGGTAATTATGTGGCAAGAGAATTTGGATTAGTGTTTACAGTGCCTGAAAATCTGCGCCCGATCTATGCCAATTTTGGAATTGACCTACCTGCAAGCAATGGCGATCAGACTTTTGAGTTACCAATTCCTGCGACTTATATTATCAATACTGATGGAACGATCACCTATGCTTTTGTCGATACTGACTATACCCAAAGGCTAGATCCAGAGAAAATTATCACAGTTCTCAAGGATTTAAAGTAACCCGATGACCAAAACTCTGGAAATAGCTTGGCAAGTGATGGAGCAATCCATTATTTACCATCATGGTCGTCCGATTGGAACCGTGGCTTCACTAGACTCATCTTTACCAGCACTTAATTATCATCAATGTTTTACCCGTGATTTTTTCGTGTCAGCGATCGCTTTCCTGTTAAATGGGCAGAGCGAGATCGTCCGTAACTTTCTGACAGAAACACTAGCACTTCAAAGTCGCGACAAACAAATGGATTGTTTCAAAGCTGGTAAAGGTTTAATGCCAGCCAGCTTTGAGGTGGTTTTTCAAGATGAGAAGGAATGGCTAGAGGCTGATTTTGGTGAAAAGGCGATCGCTAGAGTGGCTCCTGTCGATTCTGGTTTATGGTGGTTATATTTACTACGAATCTATGTCAAAGCGACAGGAGATTATGCATTTGCTAATCAATCAGAGGTGCAGCAGGGAATTTGTCTAATGCAAGATCATTGGATGGAATATTACGATGGACGCAGAGGAAATTTGATGGGAAAACAAGCCCGTAAACAACAGATCTGGACTGTAGCTGGTTATATTGTCGCACGACAACTGTTGGAAAACCCTAATCATCTAAATATTCTGAGTTTTTCGCTTGAATCAGTAACTCCCTGCACATTACCGAGAATTAATGAGAATTAGCGATGAATTTTGATTATTGGTTTATGTTTCCTATTTCGATCGTGATCGCCACGGTTGCTATGGCTTCAGGTGTTGAGGGCGCAACTTTTTTTACACCCCTGTTCATTTTGGCGCTAAAACTACCCACTGAAGTGGCGATCGGCACAGGTTTAATTACTGAAGTGTTTGGCTTTTCCAGTGGTCTATTTGCCTATTTTCGTAAAGGGCTAATTGATTTTAAACTAGGTCAGATGTTGTTACTAGTTAGCATTCCTTCTGCCATACTGGGGACGTGGTTAGGTAAATTGATTCCTGCGGATGCTTTGAAAGCGATGTTAGGGGTTGGTTTGTTTGTAATTGCTAGTAGCTTTTTGCGATCGCCTGAACATCAAGATCTAGAACTGCTGGACAAAGATATTAAAACCCACCAAAGTCGCACTCCTCAAACCTGTATTACTAGTAGCGATGGTGAAACTGTTTGCTACACAGTGGCTAACCGCACTGAGGGTCGTTTACTGATCGGTATTGGTGCATTATTTTTGGGCATGGTGTCCACAGGACTAGGTGAGTTAAACGGTTATTTTTTAATTCAGCGATGTCGAGTACCTAGCAAAGTTGCTGTTGCTACCAGCGTATTTATTGTCGCCATCACAGCCTTAATTGCTTCCATCGGTCACATCTTCCAATTTGCCCAGTCGGGAGGCGAGTCTTTGCAAACTGTTCTCAATCTTGTGATCTTCACGGCTCCAGGGGTGTTAATTGGTGCACAGTTTGGCTCAATCGTAGCAACTCGAATCTCACAGAAATTACTGGAACGCAGCATGGGTATTTTATTCATCATCGTGGGTGTGATCGTTCTAGGCGAATTGGCTTTGCGAAACCGAGATACAGCTTTAGGTTTGATCAACTCTGCTAGTCTAGCAATTCATATTTAGCTTATTAAAACAAACCCCCATGCAAACAATTTATCCCTCAATCCAAATTTTTGATCGCACCGCCCAAGGACTTGGGAGCTTTGACTTGGGTAAAATAACAGAATATAAAGTGATTGGAATGCCCCATGACGGGGCTAAGCAAAAACGCATCGGTCCTCTCTTTTACTGGGCATGGGCAAGCGGTAAACCGCACAGCATCATTGCGCTGCATCCTCATCGCGGGTTTGAGATTTTTAGCTATATACTTCAAGGAACATTGATTCATCGAGATACTTGGGGAATCCAGTGTCCTGTTCATGCAGGCGGGATTCAAGTAATGCAGACAGGTTATGGGGTTTCCCATGAAGAGGTAATAGGGGACGAAAAAACTGAGTTTTTCCAAATCTGGCTAGAACCAAATTTACAAGAAGCGATGAGGCGATCGCCTACCTATCAAGACTATGGCTCTGAAGCATTTCCAATATTTGAAGCCTCTGGAGTACGTCAAAAGCAGATTATCGGTACAGGTTCTCCAGTGCAATTAGATGTTCCTATATCTATGCTGGATATTCAAATTGAAGCTGGTGCTACTTTTGCTTATAAACTCTCAACTAATCAAGGGTTGGCAGCTTTGGCGATCGAGGGTAGCGGTATATGGAATGCTTCTCAAGTTAATGGTTATCAAGCCAAATTAGGAGATCTAGCTGTGGTAAAAAAACTTGATGAACAAGAATCAATCGTTCAATTTACGAGTGATGATCAATCTACTCGATTAGTTCTTTTGGAAATTCCATTAAGCGTTAATTATCCACTTTATTTTCGTTAAGGCATCTCTAAAAACGGCTAAGAGAGACAAACATAAAAAGGCGCTGTGTCGGTATCAATGTGTAGAGCTAGAAAAAACAGTAAAGATGAAAAAGCGATCGCCAGTTCTCGAGAATTAACCTGTACTTTCTGTCCATCCCAAATGATTGTGGATTCAGTGGTAACGGATTTTGATAGGGCGGCAAAATGACTTACCACATAGTGACTTCGCAAACCGACTTGATTGCAAGCATCCCAAAGACTAAGATCCGATTCCCAAAATGGTTTACCCTTTGCATCGATTAGCGATCGCACGCCACCATAGGCATTATTTACCAACAGATCCAATTGTCCATTTTGTTCCCGACCAATTTGCTCAAATAGAGATTGAATCTGTCGATCGTCACTATGGTCAACGGTCACGGCAATACATATGCCACCAACTTTTTCCACTGCGGCTTTAGTCTCTAATAAACTGCCCGAAATAGAATTTATAGAATCATCAGCATTCACACTGCGACCCGTGATATAAACCAACGCACCCGCTTCACCTAAAGCAATGGCAATGCCTTTCCCGATCCCCCGCGATGCTCCTGTGACCAGAGCAACCTTACCTTTCAAATTTCCTGACATGAAAAATTATCTCCATTTAGCGAACTAATTACCAATTATCGCTTACTAATGGATGAATAATCAGATTCTTCTTCAACAAGAGCGCGAAGACATTCTGAATCTTCCCAATGAAATATTTCCAGAACTTAATTGAGAAGCTTATGCTGATAGATGTTATTAATGAGGTCAAGTAATCGAAGTTAGAGATTGACAGAAAGTTCTCAAACATCCTTGAGAATAACTTATCTATTCTCGAAAGATATAATTATACAAAACATTTCAGTCAAAGAAATTAACAAACAATTGTCGGACAAATTAATGAATAGTAGTACAAAGCATCAAAAGTTCGACCTGCAAACCTTGGCACTAACTAGAAAAAGTGACACTTTACAAAACGTTATTTGAAACATGGAAAGACTAAAAATCACCCTCACCACCGCCGATTATCACCAATGTTTAGCCCTCTGCCTGAAAGGTAAGGGTCATTCGTCAACCATCAGTCGCGCCCAAGTACTACTTGCCTTGCATGACGGGGTGGACATCTCCGAAGTAATGCGAGTGCTGCGGGTTAAAAGAACCCGTCTATGGCGATTGCGGAAGCAATATCTACAAAGTGGCTTAAACGATGCCTTAGCAGATCGGCGGCGGCGATCGTGATGTTTCAAATACAGCCTAAATCGACAGTGCGTATCTTGTGTGGCTATTGACGAGAAAAGAACTATCGATCAGAATACTTTTCACAAGCAGAGATGCAAAGGCAATCAGATCGCCTTACTGCCTATGGCTTTTACGCGTCATGTCTCACAAACTTTCCCTAGAGAGAAACTATGAAAACCTATCCCATTAATTCCATGAGAATTCCCTATACAACTAATCGCAGTAGCTTTCTCAGTCAGATCCAAAACCCTCAGATAGCCACATTGGCTTCAGCCATCGCGGGAGTCATCATCACCTTTGCTTGCACCAAAGGGATGTATCTCACCGCGTTACTCGCCTTGATTGGATTGCTATTAGCCTTCCCCAAGGTATTGCTGACGCTCTATGGCAGATTCGAGCAAGTGATTCGGCATTACAAGTACAGCCCCGTTTTATTACTGGGTATCGCCATTGGTTTCCTGATTGGTTTACTTTTGGTTTTTACTGTGGAGCCAGCCCAAGCCCAGTTTTTCAATAAAACCCAGACATGGATGACAGGCGCAATTCCTGGTATCGATACAGGACTAGTTTCATTGATTTTCAATGTGTTGCGTTCTCTGTTTGTAATCTATCTAGGGATTGGACTAGTAAAAGTGATTCAATCAGCCAGAAATGACGATGATTGGCAGCAAATGGCAAGAACACCATTAATTCTGGTTGTTACCGTAACAATGGGTGACATTTTGGCAGGCATCATCACAGGTGCAGTCTAACCCTATGGCTGAAGAATACAAATTCCGTAAAGTCAATGCCATTCTGGGAGCAAGCCCTAAGATTGGACCATTTCCCACCGAGTTAATCATTCCTTGGGCGATTATCAGCTTTACCCTGTTCATGATTTTCTATGTAGTCCTGAACCTGCCTTGGCTGTGGGTTTCACTAATCGTGGCTTGGGGTGATGCAACATGGTGGATTTTGACAGGTGCAAAGCCCTATCGGTTTTTATCAAAATTTATTCCTGTGCCGCGATGGACGCGAGGCGTTTATCAGTACAGGGGAATGCGTAAGCAGGAGGTAAGAAAGTATGCAGAGCGTTAATCAGAAACGGTATAAACATTTTGAGAAAGAGCTAGCCGTAGAATGTCTGCTCAAGTTTGAGCTACGCGGTCGCACCGTTAGTTGCTTTGTGCTTAAGCAAGGTCAATCATCTCTAGAATCGTTGCAGTTTGTATTTGGCTGGGAGTCAAAGGGGATTCATACCACTCTCTCAGCAGATCAAGAAGAATCACTCTTTGAAGCAATTCAATCAGGTTTGAAGGATATTCCCGATGGCGAAAAGCTGACGGTGCATTTCGGTTCAGTTAGTTCTGACAGCGATCGCCAACAGCAACTCCAAGAACTCTACGAACAAGCGGATACACCGCAACTCAAGTTTCTGGTGATGGGTGAAAAGCAAAGGGTGCAGGAATTAGCAAAGGCAGGACTACGCAAACCAAAATTCCTGAGACTCTATGCCACCTATACCCTGCGTGGTGCGACGGCAGAAGGCAATGATCTGCTGGAAAAAGCACTGGCGTGGATACAGAAGCTATCGCAGCAACTGATGGGTCAGGAAAAGCAAATCGAGCAGGAGCGCCATGAAATGGCTTTTGCCAAAGCCTTCACTGATGGCTTCTTGAACTGGGAACAGATTTTGGTTAATCTCATGGGTTTAGACCTGCGACCCTTGACAGAGCATGAACTATGGGAACACCTCTGGCGGCAATTTAACAGCAGTGAAGCACCACCGATTCCACAATTGTTGGTGATGTCAGATCGTGGTGTGCAGGAGCAGGTGACTACTCAAGTACATCTGAAAACACTATTGCTAGAGCGTCCTGATTCAATTCCCTTTGCTGACAACGGTTTTGTACATCTGAAAGGCGAATATATTGGCGTACTCACCTTTATGGATAAACCTGGCGGCTGGGTATCTAAGGGTAAACAGATGCGCTATCTCTGGGAAGCGATCGCCCGTGACTCTGTATCAAACACCGAAGTGTTTTGTCAGTTCACAAGAGCCAATGAAACGATTGTCAAAGCAAATATGCAACGGGTGACCAAACAAAGCATTGTCTCGCAAGAGCAATCTGCTTCATTGAATAACATCAACGTCAATGCTTCGCTAAAACAGCAAAAAGCAGTCAAAGCACAGGAAGCGCTTTACGAAGGCGCAATGCCTATTAACGTAGCTGTAGCGGTGTTGATTCGTCGTTCTAACTTGATTGCCCTTGATGATGCCTGTCGCTATTTTTGCAGTTGTTTCCAACGTCCTGCATGGGTCGAGCGGGAAACTGAATATGCATGGCTAATGTGGAAACAAACTCTGCCAGTGACCGTGGGTAATCTGCTAGCTCAACCTTTTCCCCGTCGCCATGTTTATCTATCCGATGAAGCGGTTGCTTTTACAGGGGGTGTAATGCCCAGATCTGTCGATGAGACTGGCTTTGAACTGATTACCGAAGAAGGCGGGATGCCTTTATATATCGATGTACGAAAGCATCGCAATATCGGTATCTTTGCCACCACCCGTGCTGGTAAGTCAGTATTGGTATCGGCGATTTTATCCCAAGCCCTCTGCCATAATCAGCAAATTGTGGCCCTAGATTTCCCTAAGCCCGATGGCACAAGTACGTTTACGGACTACACCCGTTTTATCAGTAACATTTGCTCACCTTCTTGAAAATTAATACGAAAGGAGAGCAAATGTCATTAATTACAACTAGATAGCTCCAGCAAGTTTAAATATATAGCATTTGATATGACTATCAACTAAATGCGATTTAGGATTGCATTCGGGAGTATCAGTTACCTTAACCTTTGATGGATAAACTGTTATCTCATTTCTATCTGTGTCTAACTCTATCGTGTCAAACTCTACTAAGTTGCCTATATTAAAGCTGAAACTATCGTTGGTAATATCACACGTTCCCATTTTAAACTTATCTACTGGGAGAATTCTACTGATTTCTATCTCAGAGTCTTTAACCTCAGATGGCGTGGCTGGGTATTTTTTTACTTCATCGCGTAGATGGGATGTAATATGTACATCTTTGCCAGACCAAGACATCACATGAGCCTTAATATCACTGAGATTTTGCAAGTCTGTCTTGCTTGCACTACTGCTGTTGAATGTTATCTTTGACATAATTTATTCCTTTCGTTTAGATTATCTATCATTTCAAATGTTAGTTGAAATTCAAGAATGCAACTAATTTAAACTTAAACTATGTAATTAAAAAACAATCTTGAGACGAATTTACAAAAAATACAAAATATGTGTATATTTAAAAATAAAAATAAGGTTCTTCTGGGTTTGAAGGGCGAATTGTAAAGCAATGATGCAGCGTTTGGGACGTTGCTAGGCTGTAACCATTGCCCAGAAAAGGTTTTGATTACCATTAGTTTTGTTTATTTCCTCAAACCCATAAGAGCCAGAAATAGAATCAAAAAATGTTTAAACAATTTATTTCAAGACCTATATGGTCATTGGTTCTTTTTTTCATAATTACAACTGCTATTTGGATTGGCGGAAAATTTTACTCGCCATCTGTTGTTAATGCAAAGTCCTATCAAGGTGGTCAAGTTGAGCTAAGTGAAAATGGGGATCTGGTAATTGCTGAAGGACTAGTAACTGATAGCGGTAATAGTCGTCAAGGAATGAAGTTTGTGACTATAAAAGGTCAGAGCGGAGAGTTTGGTGCTACATTTTTTCCATCTCTCGGTAAGCTTCCTTTTGTTCCAAGAGTAGGAGATTATGTTGTTGTTACAGGTTTACTAGGAAAATATCAGAATAAATCACAAGTTTCGCCACTTTCGTCTCGATCAATTAAACTCGAAGAATCGTCTAACACATTCCCATCTGTCACAATTGATCAGCTAAGTAATTATATGAATCAAACTGTTTGGATTGATAATGTTACAGTGCGATCCGTCAAACAATTTATTTCAAAGCAGGGGTCAAAAATGTTGAGATTTGAAATAATTGATAGTAGTGGAAGAAGTATAAATGGTATATTCTTTGAAAGTGATTGGGATGATGATATATATCAACTTCTCAGAGGTAAAGATCCAATCAGAATCTTAGCTAAAGTATCTGAATTCCAGAATAAATTGTCACTAAATGGAAAAAATGTTAAACGTGTTTAATTTATTACACTACAGTTTTTGTATTTAGTTTCTTGTTTGCTAAATAATATTTCAATTTATAAATACTACAAAATAATTAAAGAAATGGGTCTTTTGCTGTATCTATTTGGTTCATCCTTATTTTTAGTTTTGTCTTATTCTTTACTAAATTTAAGTATAGGTGCTTATTGTATTTGGTTATTTTGTCTAATCCCTACTGTAGTGTATACAATGATTTTTGTGGATTCACCTTTTATAAGAAGTCGAAAAAATCCCAAAACTGTATTCAGCGTAATTGTTGTTATTGTTTGCATACTTTTTATCATTTTTGCAATATTTTTACAGGGGGCTTTCAGAGATAAATGTGATCCAGATGCCGTTGATTATTGTTCTATTTCTACATCACATATAGGTGTAGGCATTATTTGATGTAATTTACTGCAGATGAGAGTAGTCTCAAAATTTGTAGATATTTTCAATAAGATCTATTAAACAAAAATATTTTTTTGAAATCATCATTAATTTTTTTCTTCTTAACTATTTTTAGTAATTTATGCAAGCGAATACAATAAGAGTATGATGTGTACTTTAGGAAATAGAGGCAATTAGGGTAGCAAGGGATGTCATAGGAATGATAGTAATTTTGTTGACCATAAGCATTGTATTTGGTTTTTGTGTAGGTATTCTTAGTGGCTTAACGCCTGGTATTCATGTCAACGTTATTGCCTCCTTGATGGTAGCTATTTACGCATCTAGCTCACAGAGTAGCGAATTGCGTCTACCAATTGCTGTATTTATTGTTTCCGTTAGTATTACTCATGCCTTTTTTGATTATATTCCAAGTCTCTTTTTAGGTGTTCCAACTGATGAGGTTTATACTTTATTGCCTGGACAAAGAATGATTAAAGAAGGAGAAGGAGGTAAAGCTCTAAGACTCTCTATAGAGGGGTCTTGGCGAGGTTTATTGTTTTCATTAGTTATTGCTATTATTTTTATAATTCTTGCGGTATTAAATCTTAATCTACTATCCACTGTTGACGAATTACTCAAGCCATTTCTTTTTTGGGTTTTACTAGCTATTTCAGTATTTTTAATCAAAGATGAAAGTAGAACAGCATGGGCAACTACTATATTTCTATTAAGTGGCTTTTTTGGGATTGTTGTATTAGGAACCCCCTTAATTCCTAATGGTTCATCTGCGGCATTTAACTCACTCTTTCCTGCATTATCTGGTCTTTTTGGCGTTAGCGGTTTGCTCATTTCCTTAGCAGATGAAAAAGGTAAATTACCCATTCAAAAACCAGATATATCCTTGTGCATAAGTAACAGAGATGTTAACTCTGCAAGTTTATTAGGTACTATTTCTGGAATGGCTGTCGGTCTTTTACCAGGTTTAGGATCTGCTAACGCCTCTACACTTGCTCTTAAACTAACAGGAGATCAAAAAGAAGATAGCAACGATAAATTCTACATAACGACAACTTCCGCGATACAAACAGCTGATGCTCTTTTTGGAATTACAGCACTCTACTTTATTCAAAAGTCTCGTTCTGGAGCTTCTGTAGCTATTGGGGCATTAATAGAAAAAATCAATCCTCGGGAAACTCTTACGATCGTCTTAGCAATGGGTTTAGCTGGATTTGCTAGTAGACAGCTTCTTTTGAATTCTTGGCAAATATTTCTAAAGATTATTAATAACTTGAACTATCGCGCATTGACCTTAGCTGTTATTACATTTATTACTTTACTTGTATCATTAACTACTGGATTCTGGGGTGTGATGGTCTTAGTTGCTGCTACAAGTCTAGGTTTGTTACCTCCAATGGTAAATGTTAGACGCTCTCAAATGATGGGTTTTTTCTTGATTCCAGTAATGCTGTTTTTTAGTGGATTTCAAGAGAGCTTTGTAAGTTTTTTTCGTTTAGAGAGTCAACTATCTCCTTCAAATCCTACCGACTTAAAAAGTCTAGCAGTTAGTTTAGTCATCTGCTTTTTTACATCATTGACAATATATTTAAGTGCATCATTTCTACATGATAAAAAATAGTTTTAAATAGGAAACTTAAATCTAAATAAAATTAGACGATAGTAATTATCCTAATTAAATAAGTCTATTTGAATCAGATTAATCTATTATTTTATATGTCCAGAAATACTTCAAATTCTTGATAAAGTTTGAGAGTATATTAAAAATTTTTAGTTAACCAAGAGGCTTTAAAATGAAGTTTATATCTCTGTTCTTGTGTACTGTATTAATTTTAGTAGGTTGTAGTGATGTTGTTTCTAGCGAAACATCAGATCCATTATGTAAGAGAATTAGAGCAGATTTACGAGAAGTCAGTAAAGATCTAATTTATATGTCAGAGCATGATAGCACTTGGGAGTGGTGGGCAAATTTTGCGTATCAGGAATCTGTTTTGCCACAACCAGATAGATTTGCCGCTATGATGGGCAACCGAGGTAAATCAGTGGAAGTACGTGACTTTGATGAATATTTTAAATGGTCATCGACAGGAGGTCCATATGCACCTCGTTATCGCGATTTAATAAAAACTTTTAAGGAAAATTATAGTAATCTAATCGTCTATAAAGTTTATCAACCTAAATCAACAGTTGATGTTTACGTTATTGGTATAAGAAGCGATGGTAAATGTGGCATCTCTGGTTTAAAAACTACAACAGTAGAAACATAAACAGGTTATGTAGACTTTACTACATCTACGCGATCTCCAATCGAGGTGGCAGTGAAGATCCGTTCTTTACTAAAAGTGGCGACCAACTGATTCAAGCAGTGCTATTGCTTGCCAAGACCACACCCTATCCCGATATTATTTTCTGTGCTAAAGCATTAGGCGCGAATAACCTGCCCGCCAGAGTCCAGAATGCTCACTTACCAACTTGGGTGGAAACTAGCTTTGGGCAGTTGATTTCGATGGCAGATTCTGAGAAAACCGTTGCTTCGGTCATCTCAACTGCGAGTATTCTCTTCAGTCGTTTTATGTCCCCTGATATTCTTAGCGTGTTCTGTGGCAAGACCACGATTCCCCTAGAGTTGAAAGGCAAGCAATTGCTAATTATCGGCATGAAGCGGGAAAAGCAGGATGTGGTTGCACCATTATTGGCAACAGTGTTACACATGATTGTTACTCGCAATGTCGTGTCCACTAAGCGCGAAGATCCCCTGCTAGTGGCGATCGATGAGTTGCCAACGCTTTATTTGCCGAGCCTTGTCCAATGGCTGAACGTGCATCGTGAGGATGGATTGTCCTGTATGTTGGGGTTTCAGAATCTCGTACAACTCGAAGAAACCTATGGCAAAGAGGTATCAAGGGCAATCTTTGGCGGCTGTGCAACTAAGGCAATCTTCAATCCCCTTGAACCTGAATCAGCGAAGATTTTCTCTGATTATCTTGGCGATGAGCATTTGAAGTACAAGTCTAAATCCCGTAGTACGGGCGGTGGGCGCACTAGCATCAGTACATCGGATCAGGAACGCACACGCAAACTATTTGCCCCAGAGGATTTTCTCAAATTACCGCAAGGTAATTGTGTTCTCATTTCCCCAGGCTATAGCTCTAAGAAAGAAGCAAATGTGCCTCGGCGTTGCCATATCAAAATCCCTAAAGTTGATGCAGAGAGAGCAGATAAGAGCAAGTCTAAATGGGAGGCACTGAAGCTTAAACTAGTGCAGCAAGGACACCAAGTACCAATCACGGATGCAGAAATCGCTGCGCGTAAGGATTACTTTCAAGTGCATTTTCCTTTACCTATGAAAGATGCCCCCAATGCGCCCAAATCCACTGTCCCTGCTTGGGCTGAAGGTTTATAGAGGTAAATTATGGTTTTCATACAGGCATCGGAAGCGTCTCAGGCTAATGCTCATCAATTAGCGATCGCTCAAACTACGATTGAAGCGCTCGCCGAACTGCTAAAACTGTTATTAGCCAAGAAAGAGGATGAACAGCAAAAAGGCGGTGCAGATAGACAAGAAGCTGCGGCAAAACCAGATAGTTTCACTGATGCAGAGTGGGATCGGGTATCGCAGCAATGGGATCAGGACATCATGGATGATTGGTGGCGCAGATATCAGGCTGTACCAGATCGTGCTGCTCCTGAGACTTCACAAGCTTTAAATGTGATTTCGAGTAATCCTCGTGATAAAGGCGAACCAGATTTTGCGATGCTTCCCAACTCTCCCATTCAGCCATCACCGCTATCTGGTAGTAATCTCCCGCCACTGCCTGAGTCGTCGCAGGCAACCTTGCCCATTCTTGCGGAAGAGAACTATATCGATGTGGATTGGCGAGAACTCCCCAAAGTCGAGTTAGCAGAATTATTGCGGCGCGACTTGGATGGAGATGGGATTCTTGATGTCGATGAACTGCGGATGGGACTCAATCCTCGCAGCATTGATAGCGATGGTGATGGTATCACTGACCGCGATGAGTTAGGAGAATCTAATCCACTATCATTTGATGAGTTCCGACAACAGGTAATGGCGGCGGTGTCGGTTGCCCTAGTTGCAAAATTGGGTATTGATGGTAAGTATGAAGCGGAAAACTATCGGATTCAGTCTCAGGATAATTTCTATGCAATTTCTAACCTTGATGGTGAGGCGATCGCTAAGTTTGAACTGCAAAGCGATCGGGCTGTGTTTATTGAGGATAGGACTACTGTTGATCAACAGATTGACTTTACGAAAACTGCCTTTAGAACAAGCACTGTGGATATTGCTAGCTTAACTCCAAATCAGGGTTATCTTGCGGCGATTGATAAGCTGGGCGATCTAGCTCCTGCGGGGGCTAGGGGTGTGGTGGTCTTGGAAAATGTTCTTAATGAGACTGGTCAGGAGTCTTTCAAGGGTGAATATTACAATTTCCAAAGGAATCAGGATGGTGATATTGCTATTGCCAATAACCAAACTGGCAAAGATATTCTGCGGACTACGCAAGGGCAAATCTCTCTAAATACTATGACTCCCAATGATTCTCGCAACTTCCAGCAAGCATTTCAACGCATGAATTCACCTCAGCTAGCGTTAGAGCAATCTAGTCCAGTTATGCCAGATTTAGAGCGTTAGGTAAAGTCAATGATTATTGCGAACCCAGAGCTTGATATGGCTCAGTTCATGACTGTTAGGACTTACGCAAGAACCATAGGAATAGAAGGATGATTAAGCTGGCTCCGTAAATAATCAGATAAAAGTCCGCATTTGAGTTGGTAGATAGTTTTACCAGATTGAAAAGCTAAACGTTTAAGATGATGCCAAACAAGCATGGCACAAGCAATGTGATTACGCTGAATTCTGGATTTACGGCACTGGCAAGCCTCAATCCCCGTCAATTGCTTAATTTCCCGATGAAATTCCTCAATAATCCACCTGATGGAGCAAATAGCTTGTACTTCAGGGGTGTAGTCTTGATTTAAGTCG
>MNZA01000098.1 GCA_001873375.1 Oscillatoriales cyanobacterium CG2_30_44_21 | reverse complement strand
ATATAAAACCCCAAAAGGCTGATTCGCCAGCGAAGCTGGCGAATCAGCCTTTTGGGGTTCTGGTTTTTAAGCGCTTGCGCTCAAACCTGACATTGGGAACAAAAATGTGTGGAACGACCGCCTAGCTTAATTCTTGTAATTGCTGTACCGCAGACATGACAAGGCTGACCCGTTCGCCGAAATACCCAAGCTGTATCAATGTAATTACCCTTGACTCCAGCAATATCTTGAAAAGAACTAAAGGTTGTGCCACCCTTGGCGATGCCATCACTGAGGGCGCGAACGATCGCCTGTTGCAAAGACTGCACTTGAGGAAAATTTAGAGAGTTAGCAGGTTGTTGCGGATGAATTTTGCTTAAAAATAAAGACTCATCTGCGTAAATATTGCCAATTCCCGCCACAATTTCTTGATCAAGTAAAACAGTTTTGATTGGGCGACCACTACGGATGAGTTTGCTCTGCAAATGCTCTGGCGTAAATTTTAGGTCAAAGGGTTCTAAGCCCAGTTTTTGCAGTCCTGTGATGATTGATTCTGTCGGTTGAGATGACGAAATCCCCCACATCTTGCCAAAAGTACGTTGATCGTCAAACCGTAATTCTTTAGGTTTAGCGCCTTTTTTATGCTTACCGCCCTTTTCTTTAACAAATAGCCTTACCCGCGTGTGTTTGCCTAAGGCACTGTCGCGATCGCACCACAGCAAGCTCCCCGTCATCCGCAAATGGACACCTAATCTAGCGCCATCACTAAGATGGGCGATTAAATATTTGCCGCGCCGATGCCATTCCTCAAAGGCATAGCCAACCAATGATTCGATAAATACTGCTGAATTTTCGGGATAGGCGATCGCCCTTGCTAGCAGTACTTCCCCACCTTCTATTTCCCAACCTAATGTATTTTCATTTAAACCAATCCGAACCGTCTCAACTTCTGGTAATTCAGGCATTATATGTAATGACTTGGCAGTTCTAGTTTGCGCCATTTCGTTATTTGTATAGAATCAGAGAAATTTTGATTAATCGGCGCGTAGCGCCGATTAATCAAAATTTCTCTGGTTTTTAGCATGGATTGCTGTTACTTAATTTCGCAAATCGGCGATCGCACTCAAGGCAACATTGGCGATCGCCTGATCCGTTGCTTTTGGTAAATGGTAATACTTGCCACCACCCGCAGCGGCGAGTTCCTTAGCAAAGCCTGTCGATACAAATTTATTTTCCGTATCAATCACCAAAAGTCCCAGATTCAGGGCGCGAATTTTGCGACAAATATCGATTATTTCGCCCTTAATATCGGGCTTATTTTCAGGATCAATCGGTTCACCTTGCGATCGCGCCAATGGCACATTACCGCGCCCATCGGTAATTGCCACAATCGTCACCGAACCCACATCCCCTGACTGTTGCGCGTTTAAACCAACCCGCACCGCTTGGGTCAGCCCATGCGCTAGGGGCGATCCACCGCCGCACGGCATCGTATCCAATCGCCGCCGTGCCGCCTCAATGGAACGGGTAGGAGGTAACAACACATCCGCTTTTTCGCCGCGAAAGGGAATTAACGAAATCTGGTCACGGTTTTGATAGCTGTCGGTAAGCATTTTCAAAGCCGCACCCTTTGCCGACTGCATCCGATTTAGCGCCATTGAGCCAGAAGCATCCACTAGAAAAATCGTCAAAGCCCCAGCCTTACGTGCCAGTTTCTTAGCCCTAATGTCAATATTCTCAACGATGACCTTACGATGAGGCTGACGCAATCGCCGCGATTTTTGGTAGGGAGCCGAAGCGCGGAGAGTAGCATCAACGGCAATGCGATCGCTCTTGCCCTGCGGTAAAACTGGCTTGATATAGCGTCCCCGTTCTTGGGAATAAATCAAACTCCTTGTACCCGATCGCCCCTGCTTTTGCATCGATTGCGCGAAAAAGAGAACTTCAGGATCGAGAATCACCCCTTCAGGATCAAAAATAAATTCTTCAGGAATTTCAGGAGATTCATCTTCTTGCTGTTCCTGTTCTTGCTCCTCTTGTTCTTCCTGTTGTTCTTGTTCCCCTTCATCCTGATTTTGGGGTGGCGGCGGCGCTTGCTGCTGCTGTTCGGGTTGTTGCTGTTGTTGCTCAGGCGAAAGAGGCGATCGCGGCACGATTACCAATTCCACCGCTTGACGCAAATCATCGGCATTAACCGCTTGGCGACTCTCCAACGCCGCCGCCGCCTTGGCAACCCGCAGCGCAAACAACTCAGCACGATGTCCCTGCACCCCACCCCGCACTGCTTCCGCTACCAGATATTGAATCTGCGCCCGCGAAATCGTCACATCCAGCAGCCATTCCCGCGCCAAGAGAATCTGTGTCCGCAAGTCCTCAATATCTGTATCATAGCCACTTAAAAATGCTTCAGGAGAACTGGCATAATCCAATACCATATCCACCGCTTCCACTCGCTGATCAAGGGATAGAACTCCATCTGCCGAAAGGTTAATGGCAATCCGATCCATTAAATGTTGACTGAGCGCTCCTTCCTCTGGGTTATAAGTAGCAATTAGCAAGGGTTGACAAGGATGCTGATAACTAACACCCTCCCGTTCCACTTGGTTATAGCCCGTAGAAAGAACCGACAGCAGTAAATTAGAAATCTGCGGGTCTAATAAATTAATCTCATCAATATAGAGAACGCCCCGATGCGCCTCTGCTAATATCCCCGGTTGAAAGACCGTTTGCCCTTCCTTAACCGAGCGAGTTACATCCACCGAGCCAATCAAACGATCTTCCGTAATTCCCAAAGGAATTTGAATAAACGGCGCAGGAATTACTTTGGTCGCTACTTCGCTATAGTCTTTACCCTGCATCGCCTTAACCAGCGCATCATCCCAAGTATCTGGCTGTGTGGGGTCGCAATTACTAATAGACTCCACCGCAATTTCAATGGGAGGCAAGAGGGCATGGATACCTCGCGCCAGCACAGACTTGGCAGTGCCGCGTCTCCCTGCAAGGGCAATGCCACCGATCGCAGGATCGATCGCGGCAAGCAATAGGGCAGTTTTGATCGCTTCTTGTCCCACGACTGCGGCTAAGGGGAAGGCGATGGGAGTAAAGAGATTCGGGATTGATGGGGCTAGAGGGGGCGAAGATACCATGCGATCGGGTTACAGGTTAAAAAATATAAAAGTTTTAAGAAGTGAAATTTGAGACTTCTGACCAATTATAGCGTCTAGTAATATCAATTCACGAAAGTACAGTCACACTTTTGTGAATTGAAAACCAAACCCAGTAAGGGTTCTCAAATAAAGAAATGGCATAGCCATTTCTTTATTTGGTATAAGCATCTGGACATGATTAAACCCCAAAAACAGAGGTCATTCCGCCCGCTACGCGGGCAGAATGACCTTCTTGGTTCTTAGGTTACCCATGTCTAGATGCTTAGTCTAAGCGAAGATCTGGATCTGGCGCACTTACGTTAAAAATATAAGCAGTCATGGCAAAAACAACATGGGATAATCTGGTGCTTGAGTCGCCATGCTTGGCTGTGGTGACAGCAAAGCGATTGTTGCAAGAGGGATAGATAACTGAAGCCTACAGCCTTTTAGAGAGTTTAGAAGAGGCAATGGGGCGATCGGAAAGGAGAGGGGTGAGCAGTCAGCTAACTCCTCTACGCATGAGGCATGAATGTCAGGGATATCCAAGCCCAGTTGCAAGAAATGTATGGTGTCGAAGTATCACCGATTTCAAGCTGGTCTATTTGGCGATGCGGAATATTTCTAAGAAATGGACGATGCCGATTCGCGATTGGAAGCCTGCACTTAATCGCTTTGCTATCCTCTTTGATGATCGTCTCCATATCTAGGTTCTA
>MNZA01000100.1 GCA_001873375.1 Oscillatoriales cyanobacterium CG2_30_44_21 | reverse complement strand
CTAATTATTCACTTTACAATGCCTATTTTTGGGTGGGAAGGGAGTAGGACTTGCTTTTGTGTCAGAGATAACAATGGCACTAAGCCTTCAGAACCGCTAAAACCATGCCTTTCATGTCGTGTCTGCCCTGAAAAAGAATCCATGAAAACTTACAAAAAACGACAGCTAATGCCATATTTTGTCGTCTCACCTCGGGGATCACTACCTTACAAATATTAAGAAAAAAAATAATCTTTAATTATTTCTCCAAAAGTTTTCCACAGAGTTATCCACAGATATCAGGGACTTATCCACAGATAACTGCTAGTTTTCCACAGGCATTTCTTGGGAATTTAAGGCGATCGCCATATGGATTAAGGATTAGTTAACTAAAGTGCGGATCACGTTTGGGAAAACTTTTGAACCTGTTAAATTATGAAGAAATGTAAACTAGATGTGGCTAAACTAGCGATTATTTAAGAATGCAATTGAAGATTTCGCGACTTACTTTACATTTCGTTACGTTGACAAGCGCGGGAGTTGAACGCACAATTAAAGCCCGACCTCTGAAAATGGGTGTCTCGTTTCTATCAAACTTGATCAATAGTTGAGGTTTCAGCATGAGCAACAACGTCAGTATTTTGGCGGAGATTCCTGAGGAATTGCACGAAACTCTCAAACATTACCTAGATTCCCATCCTGACTGGGATCAAGATCGAGTTTTTGCAGCAGCCCTATCCCTATTTCTATTGCAAAATGGCAGCGATCGCCAAGGTGTTTCCCCCAATGCTTCGCATAGCTACCGCAGCACCGCCAAGGTATATCTAAATGCTTTATTTCAGCATTAACTTTAAAACATAGTGGCTTAGCCACTATGTTTTAAAGTTAATCTGGATTATTCGCAGCCCCGATGGGCTATAAACTAGAAGTATTGAAGCTACAACTCGTTGAGTTTTTCTATGCCCTCACCCCAATCTGCTACGAACCAATCAGATGATCGCCCATCAGGTGGGCAACCTATAGATGTGCTGGTAGTGGGCGCAGGAGTTTCAGGTCTGACGATCGCCCATGATTTGGCAATTAATTACCAGCGCCAAGTTTTGGTGGCGGAGGCGCAAGATCGCGTGGGCGGAGCGATTATCTCAAGACAAAATAATGAAGGTTATCTCTGGGAAGAAGGTCCCAATAGCTTTCAGCCTGCTCCCGAACTTTTGCGTCTAGCGGTCAATGTCGGACTTGAGGATCAATTAGTGCTAGCCAATGGCAAGTTGCCGCGCTTTGTATTTTTGAAGGGCAAATTAAACGCCATCCCCATGAGTCCCCCCGCCGCGATCGCCACACCATTGTTGGATTGGGGTAGCAAAATTCGCTTGGCGCTGGGGGCGATCGGCTTTGCCCGTCCCGCGATGGCGGGTGAGGAGTCGGTGGATCAATTTTTTAGCAGGCTATTGGGTAAGCAAGCCGTAGCGCATCTAGTTGCGCCATTTATCTCAGGCGTATATGCAGGTGATCCGAAGCGATTGAGTGCTAGGGCTGCCTTTGCCAAAATATTTCGCCTTGAAAATAACTATGGCGGTCTAGTGGCAGGCGCAATTTTATCAGGTAAGGATCGCCAAGCTCAGAAAGCCAAAAATACGGATCTGCCTCAGGTTAAGGCAGGTGAGCTAGGGTCATTTAAGCAAGGAATCAAGATGTTGCCAGAGGCGATCGCTACGAAGCTGCGATCGCAAGGCACGCCCGTCAAACAACAATGGACTCTGCGATCGCTAAATCGACAAGACGATATTTACATTGCCAAATTTGACACGCCCACTGGCGAAGAAATAGTTATGTCCCGCGCCATGGTAATGGCTACACCTGCCTATGTGACTGCCGACTTATTAAAAGACTATTTACCATCGGCAAGCCAAGCCCTCAGCAAAATCTTTTATCCAACCGTTGCCTGTGTGGTGCTGGCTTACCCTAAAACTGAATTTGCCTATGATATGCAGGGCTTTGGTAATTTGATCCCGCGTACGGAAGGAGTCCGCACCCTTGGTACTATCTGGTCATCAAGTTTATTTGCAGGACGCGCTCCCCAAGGTTGGCAACTACTACTCAACTTCATCGGTGGCACATTAGATCCAGCTCTAGCCAAGTTATCCGACTCAGAGATCATCCAAGCTGTGCATCAGGATTTAAAAAAAACTATCCTTCGTCCTGATACTAAAGCGGAACCCAAGGCGATCGCAGTGCATCGATGGGATAAGGCAATTCCGCAGTATGAAATCGGACATTTACAACTCCTCGCCACTGTGGAAGCTGAATTGAAAAAGTCTCAAGGTCTATACATTAGCGCCAATTTTATCGGCGGCGTTGCTCTCGGTGACTGCATCAAGCGCAGCTTGCAAGAAGCTATTAAAATTGAGCAATTTTTAGCCAAGTAACGAATGACGGCGCTTCGCGCTGCCATTCACAGCATCGTAAGCCCCTGTTTTACAAACTCGCTGGTACATCTAGCCAACGCTTTTGTTGGTGCGACGCATGAGTTAAATCCATCAATTTTTGTGACCATGCGCCTTCATAAAGGCTAGGAGTCATCGGTGTGCCTGTGCGGATCGCCTTCACCCAGCGATCGCAAATAGCAATCACGGGAGCCAAGCGCCCATCGCTGTAGGTTTGATCAAATTCATATTCCGCCGGAACTGCCACAACTTCCATCTCCGAACGATCTAGTTTTCCCTGCCGCAAGCTAAATCCATGCACATAGTCAGCTTGATTGGAACTTCCCAATACCAAGGTTCCATTTTCGCCATACAAGGTCAGCCAATGCCCGCGACCGCGGTGGGTAACGGTACTAAGGGAGATATTACAGGGAGTTCCATCGACAAGTTCTAACAGAATATTGCAAGTATCATCCACATCCACAGGTTGCATAGTTCCATCAAGATCAGGACGCTCAATAATGGCGGTACTCAATTGTCCGCACAGACTTTTGATATCACCAAATAGCCAACGCACATAGTCAAAAGCATGGGAGCCGATCGCCCCCAATGCGCCACCGCCATAACTTTTTTGACTGTACCAGTTCCAGACTCGACTCGGATTAGCCCGCCCCTGCACTAGCCATTCAATCTTAATTAATCGCTTTTTGCCAAGATGATTTTGATCTAATAAGTGTTTGAGATATTGCCATTGTGGAACGCAACGAAACTCAAAATCAGTGGCGGTAATTACTTGCTGTTGTTGAGCAAATTGATCTAGTTCCAGAGCTTCTTGAGCATTCATCGTCACAGGCTTTTCGAGCAAAATATGCTTACCTGCGGCGATCGCCGCCTTGGCTTGTTCATAGTGAAAACTCGGCGGCGTGGATATCGTTACCGCATCGACTGCGGGCAGTGCTAACAAATTTTCTAGGCGATCGCAAGCGTGGGGAATCGCAAATTTATTCGCAATTTGTTCTGCTTTTTGGCGATCGCGATGGTAGACCGCTACAACTTCTGTCTCTGGATGAATTTGTAAAGCAGGAATGTGGATAATCCGTCCAAAGCCCGTTCCAATAATACCGACACCAATTTTTGTCATAAAAAGTATTTTAAATATTTATCTTGCTTAGGGACTTGCGATTTAATAAAATACCAAATATAAATTCCGAATCAGTGGGGCGGCAAAGCCGCCCCACTGATTCGGGAAAATCTGGATTGGTATTTTATTTTCCCGCAAGCCCCTTAGTAGTTTTTTTGCTCCAATTCAGAGATGAAATGCAACGGTGTCTGATGAAGCAAAGAATACTTCGTATGGGGTGCGATAGTCAAGCGATTTTCTCGGTCTGTGATTGATCAAGTTCACTACTTTCTGAAAGTCTTCTTCTTTC
>MNZA01000219.1 GCA_001873375.1 Oscillatoriales cyanobacterium CG2_30_44_21 | reverse complement strand
AGCCAATTCTTGGGTTTTGATTTGTCCTAAGACAAATGACTGTAGCTATAGTTGCAATTATTTAATCAATCCTAGCCATGCAAGGAGTCCTTGACGAGTCACAAATTCGATCGCGATCGCAATAATAAAGCCAATCATCGCAGCACGACCATTTAATCTTTCGGCATAAGTGTTGAATCCCATTTTGGGGTCAGTTGCCTGTGGCACTTGATTTGGTTCAGTCATAATCCCTAGAGTTCTTAGTTTTCCATAAAGCTTTAATCGATTTTACAGCGCTTTGCGCTCAAACCCAAACCCAGAGAAATTTTGAAAGCGTTGCTTTGCAACGCTTTCAAAATTTCTCTGGGTTTGGGCGATCTAAACAGTAAAAGAAAGAGCCAAGTTTTTGATGGCGCGGCTTTGCCGCGCCATCAAAAACTTGGTTTTGGAACAATAGACAGTATTGCCTAGGTAATACGCAAATAATGTCAAAACTTTAAGTTTTGTTTTCGGATTGTAACGACCGATTTCTTGTAAGCTTATTTAATAAAATATGTTAAGTCATAAAAAATTACTGATATTGCAGCTAGCAACACAGTTAGCGACATAGTGGAGTGTAAACTGGCTTGGAAAACCATAAGGAAAAAATCCTAGTTGTAGATGACGAAGCGAGTATTCGTCGAATTCTAGAAACGCGACTATCGATGATTGGTTACGAAGTCGTCACCGCCGCCGATGGTGAAGAGGCACTAGAGGTTTTTCATCAAGAAAATCCAGATTTAGTCGTGCTTGATGTGATGATGCCTAAGCTTGATGGCTATGGGGTGTGTCAAGAGTTACGCAAAGAATCTGATATCCCAATTATCATGCTGACGGCTCTGGGCGACGTAGCCGATCGCATCACAGGATTGGAACTAGGTGCAGATGATTACGTTGTTAAGCCATTTTCGCCAAAAGAATTAGAAGCGCGGATTCGTTCGGTATTGCGCCGCTTCGATCGCACAGGGGCTTCGGGTATTCCTAGCTCTGGAGTGATCAATATTAATGCCATTAAAATAGATACCAATAAGCGCCAAGTATATAAATCTGATGAGCGGATTCGCCTTACAGGTATGGAATTTAGCTTGTTAGAGCTATTAGTTGGGCGATCGGGTGAAGCTTTTTCGAGAGCCGAGATTTTGCAAGAAGTATGGGGATATACCCCAGAGCGCCATGTGGATACTCGCGTGGTCGATGTGCATATTTCTAGGCTCAGAGCCAAGCTAGAAGAAGATCCTAGCAACCCAGAATTAATCCTCACCGCCAGAGGTACTGGATATCTCTTCCAACGTATTATTGATGGCTCAGAATCCAAGCAAGCTTAGCACCAGAAAAAGCATAAAAGCGCTGCTTTGCAGCGCTTTTATGCTTTTTACATTTTTCAAAAAGCTAGCTACGCCAGCTTTTTGAAAATCATTCCATAAGCGATGCATTGCATCGCTTTTAATTTTTATGGTTATAAAGCTTATCCAACAGCCACAACCAAGAGATGCTGTTCTCGGTGGAAAAATCCCACCACCCACTTTTGGCGCAGTATTGGGTGGGCTAGAAGGAGTAAAACAACGGCTAAATAGTCGGGAAGTTATTCCCCAGATTGCCGCCCTAAGGGAAGCTCTAAACTATGGGGAAGCAGGTTTAGAGTTAGTCATTGCCAGCTTAACCAGTAATAACATCACAGTGCAACGCACTGCGATGTTATTACTGTGGCGAAGACCAGAAAGCTATGTGCAGAAAATTCTGGCGGAATATAGTGCCTATTATTTATTTGATATAGCCGATACCCTGCAAAGCCATAGGGACGCAATTACGTCGCTGGCAATATCTCCTAACGGCAAAACTCTATATAGTGCAGGTGCTGATTTTAAAATCAAAGTCTGGAATCTAGGTAAAGATAATCGAGCCAATTGCCTAGGGACAATTCATGGTCATACCCACATAGTCACCGCGATCGCCCTAAGCGCCAATGGCAAATTATTAGTAAGCGGTAGTCGCGACAAAACCGTTAAAGTCTGGGATGCGCGATCGGGTAAGCAGTTACTCACCCTCACTGGACATATTGGTTATGTCAACTCAGTGGCACTAACTCCCGATGGCAAAACCTTAGTAACGGGTAGCCAAGATACAACGATCAAACTTTGGGATATTCGCACAGGTCGAGAGTTGCATACTCTGCGCGGACATACAAGCCTAGTCGATTCGGTTGCCCTCAGTCCTGATGGGAAACTAATTGCTAGTTGCAGTTGGGATACCACGATTCGGGTTTGGGATATCACAGGTCAGTTGCGCTGGGAATTTATCGGACATTCGGCGCGAGTACTGTCCTTTGCGATTAGCCCTGATAGTCGCATTCTCGTCAGCGGCAGCCTCGACACCCGCATCAAAGTTTGGGATTTGCAAACAGGTAAATCAATCCGAACTTTGGAAGGACATTGGGGCTGGGTTAAGTCTTTGCTGATTAGTGGCGATGGCAAGACTCTGATCAGTGCTAGTTACAAAGAAATTAGAGTTTGGAATCTGGAAACAGGTAAACAAATTCAAGTCCTCAACGGACATATCAATTTGATCAATGCGATCGCCCTAAGCCCAGATGGTCAAACCCTAGTTAGCGGCGGCGAGGATCGCCATATTCATGTGTGGGGTGTACCTTACCCAAAAAACATTTAAAATTGCCGCAAAGCGGCAATTTTAAATGTTTTTTGGGTTCTGAAACAAATTATGTTTAAGCAGCCTTAGACTGCTTCTTGCGGTTAGCTGCACGCCATCCACCCAATGCACCCGCTACCAAAATCCCAGCGATCGCAGGAGGTACAGGTACAGGTTTCACCGCGATCGTATCGTTACTGCAATCAAATCCTAATGTTGCCAAGAAATCTCTACCTTTAAAACTGTCAGGCAAAGTGAATGCGAACCCCAAGGTGTTTGGGTTTGTACTACTTAAATTGATAGTAGTAGGGAATAAACTATTAGCAAGTTCGGCGCTAGAAAGATTGCGTAGATTACCGCCAGCAACTATGTTGCCCCTATCAATCACGTTAGGTAATGAGCCAGAGCCAGATGTGTACGGTGCATAGTAAGGATCAGTCCACAAAAGATCACCAAACCTAGAGTTTCCACCTGTAGCAGTTTTAACTCCGTCGTTATAATTTTTAAGGTTAGGAAAACCATCATTAGCGCCTGCAACGCTCTTACCTGTGACATTTGTATAAACGCCGCGAGGAGTATTGGCAATACCATCAGAATTGGGGGCAAATCGAATACCAATTAAAGAACCTTGCGCTTGGGCAAAAGTATTCGCACCATTGCTAAAGTCTAAGAACAGATCGCCAAAACCTACGTTTGGAGAACTACCAACTCCATTCAATGCGTTACTCGAATTGATGCCAACCCAAATTTCATTTCCTACGCTTTTAAAGCCTACGCCATAGATATCAAAGCGGCTTTTTTCATTAAATCCACCTGAACCAGAACCGTCATAAGAATAATCATCGCGGGCGTAGTTCCAGCCATTGATTAGAGTTCCTGCTTGGGCAGGTAAGCTAATAGCGATCGCTCCCATAGAAACAATTGCCGATGCAAAAATCTTCTTAATACTTGAAACTTTCATTTATAAAACTACCTCTTATTTTCACAAGACATCTAAAAAAACAGAATTAATTTTTGGATGGCTTCTTAACTGACATCGGCATCATGGCAGCTTTAGAAAGGCTTGTAAATTATTAAAAGTTATCAGAAAGTTACTTTTAGTTAACAGATATGGTTACTAGCAGAAGTGTTGAATCAGACATGAAGTTATCCTAAAAGTAGACACAGTATTCCTGTAGAAAGCATGATTTCAGCTTAAAGTCACTATCTTCCTAAACCAATGTACATAACTGATATTCTCACTCATGAATGCTTGTAAATACCTCAGTTTATCTAACATCTTACAGCCAAACTCTTTTGGTATCTCTACTAGTTCTAATAAAACATATGCTATTAAGCAAGTGTA
>MNZA01000053.1 GCA_001873375.1 Oscillatoriales cyanobacterium CG2_30_44_21 | reverse complement strand
TTGAGGAATTTCATCGGGAAATTAAGCAATTGACGGGGATTGAGGCTTGCCAGTGCCGTAAATCCAGAATTCAGCGTAATCACATTGCTTGTGCCATGCTTGTTTGGCATCATCTTAAACGTTTAGCTTTTCAATCTGGTAAAACTATCTACCAACTCAAATGCGGACTTTTATCTGATTATTTACGGAGCCAGCTTAATCATCCTTCTATTCCTATGGTTCTTGCGTAAGTCCTACTTATGAGTGGTGGTGTTCCACACCACTCACTTATTGAGTTTTGATCTGAATTCTAACTAAGCACAAAGTGCTGTATAAGCTGATATACAATAGCAGCAGCTATTTTTGAGTACCAAATAGTCATACTATGCAGTCGCAAAAGATTTCAATTTCCTTGCCTCCACAGATGGTAGCTTTTATCGACCATTATCAAAAGGCAAAAGGATCTCCATCACGTTCCCAAGTAATATCTGAAGCTCTTTCCTTATTACAGTCACAGGAACTTGAACAAGCTTATCGAGAAGCATCCCTAGAAGTTGATGAGACTTGGGAAATTGCTATAGGAGACGGTTTAGGCGATGAAACGTGGTGAGATCTATTTCGCTAACCTTGATTCTTCTATGGGTTCTGAAACGGCAAAACGTCGCCCCGTCTTGGTTGTGAGTAACAATATTAACAATCAGTCAGCTTCCACAGTATCCATTTTGCCCATTACCTCTAATGTCACTAAAGTTTATCCATTTGAGGTTTTATTACAGCCAATGGATAGTGGTCTGTCTAAACCCTCTAAGTTACAAGCCCAGCAAATCAGAACAATATCGAAACAGCGTATAAGTAGCGAAGTAATTGGTTGCTTAAATGAGCGCTTAATGGAATTGGTAGACGCTGCTATTAAGTTACATTTAGCAATTTAAGAGTCTCTGAATAAGGTGAGGCGGCGCGATGCGCCGCCTCACCTTATTCGGGTTGGAGTGCAAAGCGCTGTCAAGTTATAATTCTGAGACTATCACGCAAAAAGTGGAGAATATACTGTGTCGGAAATGCTGTGGTCAGTGGTTGTGCCAACCTATAACCGTCTACCAATTTTACAGAAATGTCTTGCTGCACTGGAAAAGCAAACCATAGCCCAGCCTTACGAGATTCTAGTGATTGATGATGGTTCTTCTGACGGCACAGTTGAGTTTTTAACAGCTAATAGCGATCGCTATCCACACTTACGATTGCTGACTCAAGACCATGCGGCGGCAGCGACAGCCCGAAACTACGGTATTGACTCGGCGCTGGGCAAATATATCGCCTTTGTTGATAGCGATATCACCGTTAACCCCGAATATCTACAAGCCCATACCCAAGCCCTAGCCCAAGGCGATAAGGTTTACAGCTATGGACGCATTATTGATACTAGTAACTTGGAAGCCCCAGATTCTGAGCCTGTATCGGCGGTTCCTTACTTTACAGCGGCTCTGTTTGACACTTGCAATTTAGCGATCGCACGTAAATGGTTATTGGAAGCTGGCAAATTTGATACAGGGTTCTTTCAGTATGGTTGGGAAGATTTTGAATTGGGAATGCGGGTTAAGAAGCTAGGACTGAAGCGCGTTACCTGTGCAGGGGCGATCGCCTTCCATTATCACGCCAAATTTTCCATTGATAAAATGCCGCGACTATTAGAACTAGAAGAACAACGCGGTCGTATGAGCATTATCTTCTATCAAAAACATCCCACTTGGGAAGTGAAGTTAATGATTCAAAAAACTTGGTTACATCTAGCGCTGTGGTGTATTTTGACGCTAGGTGGCACGTTAAACGATCACACTCTCAAGCCGCTCTTAGCATGGCTATGCGATCAAGGCAAATCAGAAATCGCCATGGAAATCTTTCGCATCTATATGAATTGGTATACGGTGAGTTGGATGTACCGTAATTGGGATCAGGAAAGCAAGCTTTTGAGTCAATAAAAGCGCGCCAGAGCCGCGCTTTTATTGACTTACTTAGTTATGGAAGTTTTTAAAGCCCTCACCCCAGCCCCCTCTCCCGCAGGAGAGGGGGCTGGGGTGAGGGTTCCACGTAACATCAGTGCCCTATTCCAAATCAACTAAACTCAACCTTGAAGTTTGTTCTTTTTTGCCTAGAGATACTTCTACCTTTTTGAGAAGCTCAACCGTTACTTCCGCGAAGGCTTTGGCTCCGCCAGAGTTAGGATTGGCGATCGCCGCAGGGACAAAATTATCCACGGCTCTGGCGATATTGACATCATTAGGGATCTTCGTTTTAAAAATTTTGGTACTGCTAAAGTCAGCACTGACCCGATCCATGACTTTTTGATAGTAGCGACTGAGCGTAAAGCCAGCCGACATACTAAAGACAATACCCAAAAGTTGAATATTAACGGAGTTATCTTCGCGATAGACTTCCCGTAACCTTTCAATCCGTCTTTCTAGGAGTTGAATACCGACCACAGATAGCGGCTCTGGTCTTGCAGGCATCAAGTAATAGTCACTCGCAACAATGCTACTGCGCGTAATCAAGTTGTATCCAGGAGCGCAATCGAGAATGATGAAGTCATAACTTTTCAGGGCGGGTTCGAGAATACTTCTGATTAATGACTGCTCGAACTTGCTCCAAGTTTGTTGGAAGGTTTGTTTTTCTTCGTACAGGAGCGATCGGTTATAGAGCATCTCCGACACTAAAAATTCATCATATAAATCAATATCGCCCACTAATAGATCCAGTCCCTGCACCTTGCAAACATGGGGAATTACCAAATCTTTGATTTGATAAACTTTATCTTCAGGATCGTTAACTTGCACTCCATAACGGGAGATCGCTTGACTGACCAAATTGCGTAAAGTGCGGTTTTCCTTGCGATATTTGGCAAAATCCGCAGGCGAGATCATACTCAGAGTGGCACTGATCTGGGTGTCAAGATCGACAACTAAAACCTTTTTACGATGAATTTTAGCTAAGCAGGTGGCAATATTCACAGTTAAGGTGGTCTTACCGACTCCACCCTTCATATTAACCGTTGCTATTATTTTGCCCATTATCTAGACCTAGATCATTTTCAGTGAACTAACAATACACCATAAGCCAACTAAATCATCCGCAAAAAATCACTATCCATAATTAGCAAGTGGCGGCGTATCGCGCCACCCTTCAATTGTATTCAGCACAAGGCAGAGCTTTCTAGCTACTTACAAAAAGAGGCAGTATAAAAGCGATCGCAATACCAGTTAGAACCAAAGCCTCAAAAACTAATAAAATTAAACTGGAAGGCTTAATTTTAAGCCGTTCCAACCAATTTTGAGGCATATCTTCGGCGCGAACTTTCCAGTGATAGATAGATAGCAACAGAGGCAATCCTCCAATTTTAGCGTTCATTAACAGATGCATCGCGACGCTAACTATCATCAAAGCCCATGCAAATAAATGTCCGCTATACCAAACTTGCGTCAAGTCCTGATTGGGAAGCCATTTTTCTTGCATCATTCGACCTGTAATTACCGCCAAGGTTGCCGCTAACAGGATGCAAGTATTGACAAGGCGTTGCAATGATATCCACCAGACAGGTTTACCAACTTCTACCGTTAGGCTACCTAGGGTTTTCGCTTGAACTAGACGGCGATCTCCGAGGTGAAAGCAATAGAGAGCAAAGATGGGCAGTATTATCAAAAAGGTCAGGGAAATCGTGCCGTGAATTCCCATTACATCAGGAATTTCTGGCAAATTAAGTGTGCCTAAGCGCTTATCAAATCGGTCGTAAACCATAAAGCCTGTAATCAAAGCTGCAAAGGTCAACAAAGCGATCGCGCCATGTAATATTCGTAGGAGTATAGGTTGATAAGGATAAATTTTAGACATGAAGTTATACTGTAAAAAATAATAAAAAACTCACTTTCAAGACTATGCTCAAATTTCTGATGTACTTCGCCATGGCAGTTGGATTTATTGTGATTGCTTCTTGGATATCTCGCGAAGCTAGTGATTTCTTTAGAAGTAGGACTTACGCAAGAACCATAGGAATAGAAGGATGATTAAGCTGGCTCCGTAAATAATCAGATAAAAGTCCGCATTTGAGTTGGTAGATAGTTTTACCAGATTGAAAAGCTAAACGTTTAAGATGATGCCAAACAAGCATGGCACAAGCAATGTGATTACGCTGAATTCTGGATTTACGGCACTGGCAAGCCTCAATCCCCGTCAATTGCTTAATTTCCCGATGAAATTCCTCAATAATCCACCTGATGGAGCAAATAGCTTGTACTTCAGGGGTGTAGTCTTGATTTAAGTCG